>JBDSSU010000577.1:0-13591 GCA_039928635.1 Opitutaceae bacterium
AGACCCAACTGTAATACCGGAGGCGATCAGCCGGAGGGGTGTTGTAAGTTTCCTCGTTGAGGAAACTCATCAGTGGTTATTCCACTTCTGACGCGCCGGAACAAAGAGCTGCTTATTTTAGATTAGGCGAAAACGACGGCACGCTCTGCCGCAGAGAGTTCCCGCCATGTCCCGGGTGCGAGTTCCCCCAGCTCGAAATCGCCGATCCGCGCACGAATCAACCGCAGCGTGGGATGTCCCGCGGCGGCGGTCATGCGTCTGACCTGACGGTTCTTTCCCTCCACCAAGGTGAGCGCGAGCCACGCATCGGGGATGCTCTTGCGGTAGCGGATCGGCGGAGTGCGCGGTGGGATGGCCGGAGCGGGGTCGAGGAGACGGGCGTGGCAGGGCAGCGTTTTGAAATCGCCGAGATCGAGGCCGCGTTCGAGTTGCGCGATGGCAGCGGGTGAGGGGACACGTTCAACCTGCGCCCAGTATTCGCGGGGATGTTGGTGCTGTGGATCGAGCAGGCGCGAATTGAGCCCCGCTTCATCGGTCAGCAGCAGCATGCCTTCCGAGTCGGCATCGAGTCGGCCGAGGGCGTAGACGTCCGGCGGCAGCTTGAAATCCGCGAGCGTCCGCCAACGTGAACCGGGCTCGGGTGTGAACTGGGAGAGAACGCCGTACGGTTTGTGGAAAGCGAGCAGCACGCGGGGCAACGTTGCAGGAATCGCCGGAGCGCGGAAGGTCGGAAACGCGGCACGGCGCGGTTTTCTGCAGCAGACCGAGGCTCTTGAGTGGCACGGGCATCTTGCCCGTGGACGGCGCATCGCGCCGCCCGACATGGGCGGGACGCCCATGCCACTTCGCAGAAACCTGAGCTGCTTCCCCGGAAACCCGGAACCGATTTCTGCGCTTTCGTTCTCTCCTGCTTCCGTGATCATTCGCGGTCTCTCATGCGTGCTCTTCAGCTTACCGGGGTCAACCAGCTCGCCATTGCCAGCGTCGCCGATCCCGTTCCCACGGCGGACGAGGTGATCGTGGCCGTCAAAGCCGCCGCGCTGAATCACCGCGATGTCTGGATCAAGACGGGGCAATACGCGGGGCTGAAATTTCCGTCGATTCCCGGCTCCGATGCGGCAGGCGTCGTGATGTCCGCCGGGGCTCCGGAGCAGCAGGACTGGATCGGCCGCGAGGTGATCATCAATCCGTGCTTTGGCTGGGGATCGAACGAACACGCCCAGGATCCGAAATTCACCATCCTCGGTCTGCCGCGCGATGGCACGCTGGCGGAAAAAGTCGCGGTGCCAGTAGTGCAGCTCTCGCCCAAACCGGCGCATCTTTCCTGGGAGGAAGCGGCGGCGCTGCCGCTTACGGGCCTCACGGCTTATCGCGCGGTTTTCTCGCGCGCCGGGTTGAAACCGACCGATCGCGTGCTGATCACCGGAATTGGCGGCGGCGCGGCGGTGTTTGCGTTGCAGTTCGCGCTCGCGATCGGCGCCGAAGTCTGGGTCACATCGAGTTCAGTGGATAAGATCGCGCGGGCCGTGGCGCTCGGTGCAAAGGGCGGATTCGATTACACAAAAGCTGAATGGCCCGCCGAGGCGGTCAAAGCCGTCGGTGCTTTCGATGTGATCGTCGATAGCGCGGGCGGCGAGGGCTTCGAGAAATTGTTGGATCTGAGTGCGCCAGGAGCGCGCATCGTTTTCTTCGGCGCGACGCGCGGAAATCCACCGTTGCTCCCGATGCGGAAGGTTTTCTGGCGGCAGCTCTCGCTGTTGGGAACGACGATGGGTTCTCCGGCGGACTGGCGGGCGATGCTCGAATTCACGGCTTTGCACCATCTGAAGCCGATCATCAGCGAAGTGTTTCCGTTCACTCGGGCGACCGAGGCGTTTGCCCTGATGGAGCGCGGCGGGCAGTTCGGAAAGATTATCCTGCGGATCCAGTGACGCGTGGTTTCTGGCTTGGCGTCCAAGCGCAGGGCTGGGAAAACCTCCGCCTTATTTCATGAGCGACAACTCCCGGTTCTACGCGTGCATCATGGCTGGCGGCAGCGGAGAACGTTTCTGGCCGATGAGCCGGATGCGTTCGCCCAAGCAGCTGCTGAAACTTTTCGGCGACACGACGCTGATCGAGGACACGGTGCGCCGGATCGAGGGGATCGTGCCGCGGCAAAATATCTTTGTGCTCACCAATCAGGTGCAGCTCGACGCCACCCGCGCGGCGCTGCCGATGCTTGCGCCCGAGCAGATCGTCGCGGAGCCGGCAAAGCGCGACACCGCGCCCGCGGCGGCGCTCGCGGCCGCGCTGGTGTATTCGCGCGACCCCCAAGGCGTGATGACGCTGCTCTCCTCGGACGCGCTGATTCATAACGGAGCGCGTTGTGGGGCGCAGATCTCCTCGGCCTTGGAGCGCGCGACGCAGACGGATGCGTTGCTCACGGTGGGAATTCCCCCGGACCACGCCGCCACCGGGTTCGGCTATTTGGAAATGGCTGAGGAACTCGCGCGCGGGGCGGAAGGAAGCGTGTTTCGGCGGGTGAAACGGTTCGTGGAAAAACCGGACGCGGCGATGGCGGCGCAGTATGTCGCGAGCGGGAATTTCACCTGGAACGCCGGCATGTTTGTCTGGCGCGCGGCCGCATTTCTCGCGGAAGCGGAACGGAGCGCGCCGACGCTGGCCACGTTCATCAAGGAATTCCCCGCCGGTGATCCGACGGCGTATCTCGCGGCGAAATTTCCCACGCTCGAACCAAAGGTCTCGCTCGACTACGCGATCATGGAAAAAGCCCGCGCCGTGGAAACGGTGGTCGCGAATTTCGACTGGGACGATGTGGGGACGTGGATCGCGTTGCCGAAGCATCTCCCGGCGGATGCGAGTGGAAACACGGTGCGCGGCACCGTCGCGGCGGTAAACGCCACCAACAACATCGCGGTCAGCAACGGCCGGGTCATCGCTCTCTGCGGCGTGAAGGATCTCGTGGTGGTGGAAACCGCCGATGCGATCCTGGTTTGCCATCGCGACGCCGTGCAGGACATCAAGAAACTGCAGGCTCTGTTGCCCAAGAACGTCCTTTAGGAGCGCCGGAAATTCCCGTTGACGCGGCCCGGGGGCACCCTTTGCTCTGGCCCTTCACGCGAGCGGCCAGATAGCTCAGTTGGTAGAGCAGAGGACTGAAAATCCTCGTGTCCTCGGTTCGATTCCGAGTCTGGCCACCACTTCATCCGGAACAGGCAAGCCCCAGAGCATTCGAAGGAATAGCGGTATTTCGGCCCTCGATTGTCGTCGGAGTGGACGGGCATTATTTTCACTCGAGCGTGCTGCCGGTGAACGACGGGTTCGCTTAAGGCCGGGACTGAATTAAACCTCACTGGCAGTTAGACCCATTTGTGCCGAGTGATTTGGGGCGATGGCTTGTCCCGGAAAAAATCCCGCTTCGGTCTGCGAGCGCAGGTTCGGGTGAACAATGTCCTGAGCACGCCGCCGCCGAAATACGTGAACGACTCCTCTCAGACCGGAGTGCGGTGTACGGGGATTGGCGGGGTCGCGTCTATTCTTGTTTCTTTAACCGCAACTTTTTGAGCACCAGCGCGCCATGCGGTGGTCTGAACCGCGAGCCGACTCTGTTTTGAGTAGCGGGTTATCTGGATGGATGGTCCATCCCAGTGTCGGCGAAAACTACCTGTGGCCTGTGATCACCGAAAATACCATCAAACCTGAAGAAGCCGAAGATGACGCCCACCTTCGTGAAGCATTGAAGCGATGTTCGGTGTCCACCTACCTGGCCGCGCGCGAATTTCGCAAAACCCGCAGCTTCGATCACCTGCCCACCATCGTCCACGGCGTGATCGAACGCTCCGTGGACCGGGAGCTTCGCGGCAAAATGCGAATGCCCAGTGCCGAACTGCGACTCGCCGAAGACCTCGGGCTCGATTCGTTGAGCCTGATGGAGGTCGTGATGCTCGCGGAGGATATCCTGCGCATCACCATCGATAACGAGGAGCTCCGTCAGCTGCGTACCCTGGGCGATGTGACGCGGTTCATGGAGCGCAAGGTCGCCTTGGTGAGTTGAGCTGATTCTGCGGAAACCTCGAGCAGGGTGGGCGGGGCGGGTAAACTATTTTTCCAGCAGCGACCGCAGATCGGTCAGAGACAGTTTGGCCGCTGCGGCATCGCTGGCTTCGAAGACATCCGCGAGCAGGGCGCGTTTTTCGCTCTGCAACGCGAGCACCTTCTCCTCCACCGTGCCGGCCGCGATCAGCTTGTAGCTCGTGACCGCGCGGACCTGGCCAATGCGGTGGGAGCGATCGGTCGCCTGCGCTTCCGCGGCGGGATTCCACCAGGGATCAAAGTGAACAACGGTGTCGGCACCCGTGAGGTTCAGCCCGGTGCCACCCGCCTTGAGCGAAAGGAAAAACACCGGAATCGCGGAAGAGGACTGAAACCGATCGACCTCGGCCTGGCGCGCCCGGGTGGTCATCGAACCGTCGAGGTAGCAGTAAGCGAGATTCTGGGCGTCGAGTTCCTCGCGGAGCAACGCGAGCAGCGACGTGAACTGGGAAAAGACCAGCACGCGGTGTCCATCGTCGACCGCCTCCTCGAGGAGTTCGCGGAACGCCTCAAGCTTCGCGGAATCGTTGAATGTGGGCGGGGTACCCTCACCCTGCTTTGCGGCGGATGACTGGTGAGGGCACCCGTCCCACATGGTTTTATCCACGAGCCGCGGGTCGCAGGCAATCTGGCGCAGTCGCAACAGCTGCGTCAGCGCCGCGAAACGGAGATTCGCCTCGCTCGCACCGCTGCCGGCGAGATCGAGCAACGCGCGCTCCGATTTTTCCTGGGTGTTGCGATAGAGCGCGGCTTGGGCGGGCGTCATCTCGCACCAGATGATTTGCTCCAGCTTCTCGGGCAGCTCGGGGGCGACGGATTGCTTGGTGCGGCGTAGAATGTACGGTGCCGTCTTCGCACGCAGGCGCTGGTCGAACCAGGCACGTTCTTCGGCCCGCAAGCCGGGCGGCACGCGATCGACATAACCCGGCAGGAGAAATTCGAAAAGCGACCGCAGATCCTCCAATGAGTTTTCCAGCGGTGTACCCGTGAGCAGGAAACGACCGCGCGAACGCAGGGCTCGGAGCGCGGCGGCATTTTGCGAGCGGCGATTTTTGATGTGCTGCGCCTCGTCCGCGATCACGCAGGCAAATTCGATGCTGGTAAAAAGCTCCTGGTCCCGGGCGAGAGTGCCATAGGAGGTCACGACCAGATCGACGCCCGCGAAATCGGCGGCCGAGCCCAGCCGGCGGTCGCCGTGATGGACGAAGGTGCGCAGGTGCGGAGTGAAGCGCAGGGCTTCGCGCCGCCAGTTCTCGAGCAACGAGGCCGGCGCGATCACGAGGGACGGCGATTTGATCGCAGGTGTTTTCACCCGGCGGTCCATCACGGCGCCGCGCGGGCCCGGGGTCGTGGGAGCGCTTTCCTGCACGCAGCTGAGCAAGCCGAGCGCTTGGAGGGTTTTCCCTAGTCCCATCTCGTCGGCGAGAATCCCGGCGAGTCCATGACGATACAGATGCCAGAGCCAGGCGACGCCGAGTCGCTGGTAGGAACGAAGCTGGGTATCGAATGCCGAGGGCAGCGGAGCTGGCGCGAGGGCGGCGAGATTCCGCAGCGCTTCGCTGCGCGCGCGCCAGGTCTCCGGCGGCTGAAACGCCGGCGAGAGCTGCTCGAGGATCTCCTGAGCTTCGGCGACGCGCGCGGCGCTTACCCGATGAGTCCGGCGCGTGGCGGGATTTCCGTTCGGTTCGCCGGAGAGCAACCGTTGCGCCTCGTTGAAACGGGTGAGCTGGGTCGCATCCAGCAGGTAAACTTTCCCTTCCGATTCAAGATAGCCGCGATTCGCCGCGACCGCCTCCCGCACCTGCGTGTCTTCCGCGGCGCCCGCCCGCAGGGCGACTGTAACGGCGTATGTGTCTCCGGTCTCAGTCGCTTCGGTGACGACTTCGGCGGGACGAAAATGCGCGGTATTCTTCTCGAAGTTAGGGGTGAACTCGGCGCCGAAAGATTTGCGTAAACGGGTGCCGTGGGCCGCGAGGAAGTTGAGCACTTTGTGGCGGTCGCGAAGCCACCACTTGCGGTTGGAGGGCTCGAGCACGAAGGCGTTTTCCTTCACGAGTGCGAGCGCCGCCGCGTAGTTCGAACGCTCGCGGGAGGGCAACCCGATCGCGAGAAAATGCTCTGAGCCGTCGACGACCAACGGGGTCGAGTCCTGCGCGGAAACTTTTCGGGTCACCGCAAAGGGAACGGTGGTGACGGTTTTAGCAGCGGCGCCCGCTGCGTTGATGAACACCGAAACTCCGGCGAGGGCGTCGCCCTGCCACGCGATCGGAGCTGCCGGCCCGTTGATCCAAAAAAACACCGGTTGCCCGCGCAGGACGGCGACGAGTTCGCGGAGGCGCGCGCGGTTTAGCTGAATCAGCTTCGGCGGCGTGGAGGATCCGCACCAACGCTGCAGCAGCACCAGCGCCGGCATCACCTCCGCGGCGGGTGCCGTCGAGAGATCGAGCTCCACCTTCACGGCGATCGCGTCGCGGGGGGCGGCGGCGGCCAGATTGGGCGGCAGGAAAAGACGAAGCATTGGACCAACCAAAAATATTTCCACCCGGAAAGCGAACCCCGCATCGCCGGAAAAAACGCGTGAAAGCGGAGGGCAGGTTCGTCACGTAATATCAACGCCCCTCCATTTTGGACTTTCCCCGACATGGGCGGGACGCCCATGCCACGTGTCGGTCAAGGAGCGAAGGGACGTTGGTATGGTACGTGACAAACGTTTTTTCTGGAGGCGGGCAAATGCGGGCGAGAAGCGGCGGGCGCGGGGCGGGACAGCGCGGGCGCGAGTTGGCCGTGGTGATTTCGGTTTTGCTTCGCTGCGGGCTCTCGCGTCAGGTCGTGACATGGCTAACCCTGGTTTTTTTGCGGGCCGCGACGTCGTGCGTTGGGGCATCATCGGCTGCGGTGACGTTACGGAAGTGAAGAGCGGCCCCGGTTTCCGCCAAGCGAATGGCTCGCAGCTCGTCGCGGTGATGCGGCGCGACGCCGTCAAAGCCGCCGATTACGCGAAACGTCACGGCGTGCCGCGGTGGTATGCGGATGCCGACGCGCTGATCGCGGACCCGGAAGTCGATGCGGTCTACATCGCGACGCTGCCGGATTCGCACGCGGATTATGCCCTGAAAGTCGCGGCGGCCAAGAAACCAGCCTATGTGGAAAAACCGATGGCGCGGCACGCGGCGGAATGCGATCGCATGGTCGCTGCTTTCGCGCGCGAAAAACTGCCGCTCTTCGTCGCCTATTATCGCCGCCGCCTGCCGCGGTTTCTCAAGGCGGAGGAGTTGATCAAAAGCGGTGCGCTCGGGCGCGTGACGGCGGTGAGCTACCGCCTGTTGCAGCCGCAGCATCGGAGCGCGGAAAGTTGGCGCGTCGATGTCACGTCTGCCGGCGCCGGGCATTTCCTCGACGTCGGTTCGCACGCCCTGGACGCGATCGACTACCTGGTGGGGGCGTTGACCGAGGTGAGCGGTAACGCGGCCAATCTCGCCTCCTCCTATCCCGCTGAGGACGTTGTGGCTCTCACGTTTCGTACCGGCTCGGGAGCGCTGGGCACGATGTTGTGCGATTTCGCGAGTGCGATGCGTGACGATACGCTCCGACTCACCGGCACCGAAGGAGAAGTATCGTTTTCGGTTTTCGGCACTGAACCCGTGCGATTCGAGAGTGACGCCGGGCTGCAGCTTTTCGATCTGCCAAATCCGCCCCATGTTGCGCAGCCCCTGATTCAAACGGTCGTCGACGACCTCCTGGGGCGCGGCGTCTGTCCGAGTACGGGTGAATCCGCGCGACGCACGTCGCAGGTCATGGATCGCGCGCTCGCGGGTTTTTATGGCGGTCGCGACGACGCGTTCTGGAGCCGGCCGGAGAAATGGCCCGGTCGCCGCAGGAACTAAGGCGAAGGTTCAAGTGTCCCGGTGCGCATTCCGGCGAAATGAAATCCTCCCTCGCAGCCTGTGTTCTGGTGGCCGTGGTGGCCGCGGGGTGTGTGTCCGAACGCGACGCCTCCTATGCTCCAGGGGGAACGAAAACCGTCGTCCCTTTTGTCGTGAACATCTGGCAGGCCCCCGTGTTGCTGGCGAATCACCTGTTCCATGACCACCGCTCCGGAGTGACCTTCGACATCCAGATCACGTCGATCGACGGGAAGGCGTTTGAGGGGGACGGGCAGCGCACCAAATATTATTACCAAGTGGATCCCGGCCCGCACTTGATCGCCGTGAGTTGTAATCTGGCGAAAGTGAAGTGGGTCGCCGATTTCGACTTCGTCATGGACCCCGGCGACTCGGCGGAGATCACCGGCGAGCTCACGGAGAAAGGCTTGATCCTGTGGTTTGCGGACGTGAAGACCGGCAAACCCGTCTCCACGAAGGTCACGGCGGTGGAGGAAGGGAAGCGCGGCGCATCGCTGTTGGGCCGCGATGCTGATTGAGCGACCGATTGGCGGTGCGGGAATCACCCCCGCGACGTGTCGTTCGGCGGCATCGGGTCCCAGCCGCGATCGGCGTCAGCGGGTTTCCCTTCGGCGTCGCTCACGAACATTCTTTCGAAGGCCTCGATGTGCTGTCGCGCATGTTTGAAATACGCGTCGTCGTCCTCCCAGTACTGTGCGAGGTCGCGGACGGCGCGCTCGTCGTGAGCCTTGAAAAGTTGCGCGGCCCGATGCGCCTGATGTGCGCGCATCCCCAAACTCCGCATCACGTCCACGCCCACCTCGAGCGAGGTGTCCACGGTTTCCCGGTAGAAATTCATGATGCCGCGCTTCTGGAATTCGTAGGCGTGCACGCGCCCTGAAGCTCGCGCGAAGATCTTCAGATTGGGGAAATTCTTTTGGACCAGCTCCGCCAATGCGACCGCCTTCGCCTCGTCGTCGATCGCGATCACGATCAGTTTCGCGCGCGCCGCTCCGGCGGCGTGAAGCAAATCGAGTCGCGTCGCGTCACCGTAGAAAACCTTGATGCCAAGACGCCGGATGATCGCGACTTGGTCCACGTCGAGATCGAGGACGGTGGTGCCAATGCCATTGGCGTGGAGCAGTCGGCCGACGATGTGACCGAAGCGCCCGAAACCGGCGATGATGACCGGATTATCCTGCGAGGCGGCGTCGATTTTGTCGGGTTCGCCGGGCGCTTTTGGAGCACGCGCGAAGCGGGGCTGCACAAACTTTTCGTTGATGACGAAGAGCATGGGGCTGACCGCCATGGAGAGCGCGACCGAAGCGGTGAGCGGCGAAGCCTGCGCCGTTGTGAGCACCCGATGGTCAACGGCGAAGGCGAGCAGCACGAAAGCGAACTCTCCGCCTTGCGCGAGAGCGAAGCTGAAAAGAAAACCGTCGGGCGTCGCCAGCCGGAAAAGCCGCGAGAGCAGCAGCAGCACGAGGAACTTCACGGCGAGCAGCGCCAGGACCAGTTGCGCGATCAGGCCGGGGTGTGCGCGCAGCAAACCAAAATCGATCCCGGCCCCGACCGTGATGAAAAACAAACCGAGGAGCAGACCCTTGAACGGTTCGATATCGGATTCGAGTTCGTGGCGGTATTCGCTGTTCGCGAGCACGACCCCTGCGAGGAAGGTTCCGAGCGCGGCGGAGAGTCCCACCAACTCCATCACGAGAGAAACGGCGACCACCAGCAGCAGGGCGGCGGCGGTGAACAGTTCTCGCATGCCGGTTTTCGCGATCGCCCGGAAGAGCGGGTTCACGATGTAGCGACCGGCCAAAATCACTCCGATCACGGCGCCGATCACGATCGTGGCCTGCAACCATCCCGCTCGAACCGGGGCTTCTGCGCTGGCGACAAGATTGCCGACCCCGGAATCGCTCATCGCCAGCAGCGGCAGCAAGGCGAAAATCGGGATCACCGAGATGTCCTGAAACAAAAGGACGGCGAATGCCGCCTGGCCCGGAGGTGATTTAAGCTGACCGCGCTCCTGGAGCGATTGAAGCACGATGGCGGTGGAGGACATCGCGAGGATGAGTCCGGCCGCGAGGGGCAGGCGCAGCCCGAAACCTGCGGCCCATCCGATCAAAGCAATCGCTGCGGCGGTGCCGAATACCTGGAGGCCGCCGAGCCCGATGAGTTGACCGCGCATTTGCCAGAGCAAGGCGGGGCGCAGTTCGAGGCCGACGAGGAAGAGCATCATCACGACGCCGAATTCCGCGAACTGCATCACGTCGCCGGCGCGTTCCCCCACGAGCCCAAGCAGGTGCGGCCCGATCAGAACGCCGGCGAGCAAATAGCCGAGCACGGAGCCCAAGCCGAAGCGTTTAGCGAGGGGAACGGCCACGACGGCTGCGAGCAGGTAGATGAACGCATGCAGCAACAAGGAGTCCGAGTGCATCAGATTTTCAGAGACCCAACGCGCCAAGGTTCGCGTTCAGACGGGGAAGAGTGTCGAGCGTTGACGGGGAGATTTTCCCGGCGGTCAGGGCGCCGAGGATTCGTCGATAGTCGGCGGCATGAGTTTCGAACTCGCTCGATTGGCTGCGGTGAGTGCCGTGGATCGCGAATGGCGGCAGCCAGTTCATTCCACACAAACGCGCCGTCTGTTCGAAGGGGGCGAGCAGTTCGCGCAACGTGAAGTGATTGTGGCCGGTGTGGGAGTAGGCCTCCTCGGGTCCGCCGGTGGTCACGGCGGAGAGCAGGCTTTTCCCCGCGAGCTTCGTCCCGCCCGGGCCGTAGGCAAAGCCGTGCTCCAGCACCAGATCGAGCCATTCTTTCAGGAGGGCGGGGCAGCTGTACCAGAAAAATGGATGTTGCAGGACGACCACCTCGTGTTTGAGGAGAAGCGCCTGCTCGCGGGCAACGTCGATTTGGAAGGTCGGATATTCCTCGTAGAGATCGTGCAGCGTCACGCCTTCCAAATCACGCGCCGCGGCGAGGAGCCGCACATTGGCGCGGGATTTCTGCAGGGCCGGATGGGCGAAGAGGATGAGGACGCGGGCTGACACCCGCCAAGACGTAAGCTGAACCACGGCGGGGGCAAGCGGAGTGAGAAAGCGCCGCCTCGGTTGGCCGTCACCTTGGGGTCGATCAACGTGAAGCACGCGTGCGACCGCGTCGGGTGGATAACGAAGCCGCTGTTACCGCACCTTATTTTCGGGCTCCGAGCCCCGCTACACAGCCATCGGTTTCTCGAAATGCCAGGAACGGTAGGAAGCGACCCGGTCCTGGATGGCAGTGTAGACGCGCGAGCCTTTCACACCGGCGAAATCGCGGCCAAGCCCGTGCATGAATGCGGGCAGATGTCGCAGGATCAAAGCGAGCGAGCGTCCGGAATTCCGATCCATCCCGCGCAAGACCTCCGCGTTGATTTCTCGCGCTTGCCGCATTTGAAATGGCGTCGACGAGATCGCGTTTTCCCACTCGGTCCATTGCGAACGAAAGCGAAAGTCGGTGTAGGCGAAGTCACCACCCGGCCGTAAAACGCGCGACACCTCCTGCAGGAAGCGCGGAAATGAGGGATAGCAGTGCGAGGCCTCGACGTTGACGACGACGTCGAACGTGGCGTCAGCGAAGGGAAGATTTTGCGCATCGCCCTGCACGAAATTGAGACCTTCAACGTGGCGGTGACGTTGCCGGCAGAAAGCGATTCCCGAGGGGTTGAGATCGAGCCCGGTGTAGGCTGCCGGCCGGCAGGTGCGGGCGAGGAAGGATGCGCCGCCGCCGTGGCCGCAGCTGATTTCCAGGATTTTTTTGCCCCGGAGATCCGCGGGGCTTGCGACGTGGTGATAGAGTTGGATGGAGGCGCGGTTAGGTTCGTCACTCTGGTCCAGTGCGAGCGGTGCGGGGGACATCTCTTCGAACGCGTAGTTGAGGAAGACGACGTCATCGGCGCGCAGCTTCCGGGTCAGATAGGGATACCAGAGTTTCCAAAGGAACTGGCGGAGCCGGGCGGACGCGAGAAGGTGGTCGATGACGGGCACTCGCGCATGTGAAGCAAAAGATTCAGACGAAGTCACGCGCCGCCTGCGCCTCGACGATCGCGTGGTGCAAGACTCAGCGCGGGTCGGTGATGCGGCCGACAAAGAGACACGTTCCACTGGCGCGATGTTGAATCGCGAACAGGAACGGGCGATCCACGTGCACTTCGATGGGTTCGACCGGTTTCACCGCCGATGCTGCCAGAGCCATACTCGCCGCGGTGGCGGCCGCTGCCTCGGTGCCTTCCTCATCCAGCGCGATGAACGTCTGATGAAACACGTCAGAGAGCAGGAGGTAGTTGGTCCCGCTGCGTTGAGCCATACGGTTGAAATTAGCACTCCCGCGTGGTTCGTCGAAGGCGCTTTTCACGCCGATGCCACGCAGCGCTTGTCCGAGCGGCAGGGTCTTCCCCTCGACGCGGAATTTCGGGAGGAAGAGCGCGATGGAGGTGGGCCGGGGTGCGCGATCCGATTTTCCCCAACGCAGGAAATCGTCCGCGGTGATTTTCGAGGCGATCGCTTCGAGGGAACGCCCTTCGTCGGGCAACAAGATCAAGAACTGCAGGCTTCCTCCCAGATAATCGAGGGCGACGACCGTGAGACCCTCCTCCTTGGCATAACGGAGCGGCGCGGTGCGTTGCATCGTCGGAACCTCGCGGAGCACGCCGCCGCTCTCGTTGCGGAAAGGCCGGGGCAGGGTCGCCGCCTTCGCGAACTTTTGCTGCCACGGCGCCTTCAAATAGAGCGCATTGACCAGAACGAGACGCGTGTCGGCCGTCAGCGCACCCGCCGGAATGAGATCGCGAATTTTCTGGTGCGTCGTGTCTTCGACCCAGGAGTTGATCTTGGCGCGGGAAGCCTCTGCGTTTCCGCGAAAATTCATGGCTTCGAAAGGCGCGGCCGCTCCTTCGCGCATCAGTTGGAAGAATGAATCCCGCAAGGGTTCGCCCACTTGTCCAAAAAGCCGGTTGGCCGCGTTCCACTGGATGGGGTCGACCCGTGCCCCCGAGCGGCTGATCGATTCGGCGGTCGCGACCGAATCCGCGGAGACTCGGTCGAGGGCGTGGCGCAATCCGCCCAACCCCGCGACGAGCGACGCATCGTCTGTCGGGAACTGCAGCGCCGAGGCCATCTCGGAGCGGGTCACGCCATCGGCCCCCGCATAGACGAGCGCGAGCGCACTCTCGATCGAGTAGGGGGAGAGCACCAAATTTCCATCCGGCTGCTTGGTGGCGAGCTGGCGAAACAGGTCGAGGCCCACCTGATTCGTAGCACTCGCCGCGTCGAAATCGGCGGCGGCCACGACACGGGCGAGAGCAAATCCGACGAGACAAGCGAGGGTGGGGCGAACCATGCGAAGAATCTGACGATGGGGTGAACGGTTTGTTAGGAAATAAAAGGCAGGGCGTGTCTTCAAACCGGTCTGTCATTCTGAGCGAAGTGAAGAATCCACCGGGACAATCGCACCGGGCCATGGGTACGCAGATCCTGCTGGATCCTTCGCTTTGCTCAGGATGACAATCGGGTGGGTAAAGATTCGTTCATTCGCATTGGGAGCGATACCCCGAAGCTTGCTTCGGCTTGGTTGCAAAA
>JBDSSU010000578.1:0-13074 GCA_039928635.1 Opitutaceae bacterium
CCAGGGCGGGCATCGCGATCTCGGTTACCAACGGTTCCAGAAACCAACGCCCAGGGACCCATTCCGCTTCCTGCCGGGGAGGTTTTCGCGATGACACCGAAAAGCACGACGTCAGCACGGCCGGCAAGAGGACCAAAACCGGGAAGGCGAAAAGATTCATCAGATTCGAAACTGATGCCACCAACGACCGCGCGGTTTGCTGCTCATCCACGACATGTTCCAGAACCCCAACGGCGCGCTAACGAGCGTGGAGTACAAGAAGCGAAGCCGAGCCGAGACGACATTCTTCGGCCTCCCGCGCGGGCCCTCTCCCAAAAGAGTTTTCACCACCATCAAACGCACCACGGCTGTTTTTATTAGAAAATTTGCCGTAGCAAGGGATGTCATCGCGAAGCCCCCCACGTGTTCGCTCGAAAGCGGGTTTGCGCTAGTCGGATTAACCGGCTGCGAGACAGTCGATGGTTCGGCGATCAACCTCTCCGCCATAGTACCGGTCGAGGACGAAATAAAATGGAGAGTCGGGCGCCGACACCGCGGCGAAAAGGGTCATTGACGACCTAAGTTTCAGGTCATCCGGACGGCCCATGATTTCCTCGGCACTCTTTTCGGTGACCGCCAGCAAGGCATTCGCGCATTCCTTCAATCGTCCGCCCAGAATCGGATGCGCAAGGTAGGCTTCCGCCTCGCGCCGGGACTTGATCGCATAACGCACCGCCATCGGGCTCGAACCCAGACCAGTGGCCTGTGGAAAGATGAACCACATCCAGTGGCTTTGCTTCGCCCCGTGCCTCAACTCGTCCAATGCGACCTCATAGATGCCGGCCTGAGCGGACACGAATCGCTCGAGGTGATGGGGATCTTCCCGCGCGCGTTTCACGAACGAATTGGATCTCAGCGAAGATTCCCGTCCCCGCGTTTCGCGCTCCGCTGATCACGTGACGCGGCAAGCGGCTCGCGCCACGTCCACCATCCTTTGCTGGCGCGCTTCCACCGCGGCCATGATCGACTTCACTTTGGCACGTGCTTTGGCGGGATCCCGGTGAATCGCTTCGAGCCGCGACCAGAGTTGCGCCCCGTCCGTTTCATCGATTTCGAAAAACCAATCGGCGGCTCCAAGATCGCGATACATCTGGCCCTTGCAGGTGTCGGTCGGTTGACGCACGTAAAAGGTGGGCGTGCCATTGTGCAGCGCGATCAGCGGCGAGTGGCATTCGAGGCTGACGACGCATTGCGCCCTGGCGTAAATCGAAGCGGCTTCATCCGGGAGCCAGTAGGTGTCCCGCCACACGACGTTCTTCCTAATCTCGGCCGGGAGCGGATCAAAGAGCACTTCTTTCCCCAGCTGGACTTGGTAGGTCATCTCCGCGCAGACCATCACCTTGCTCCCCGTGTTCTTGACGTAGGCGACAATCATTTCCCGCAGCTTCGCGTGATCCACTTCGGTCGTGCGGTCGTTGATCGCGTCCTTCCGTTTGTCGTCAGGCCCCGGGACCGTGTTGCGAATTTTGTAATAGGGCGTGTAACGCAGTCGTGGGACGACACTGATGAATTTCCCCGGCTCCAGCTTGTGCTCGGCGAGCCAGGCATTCCCCTTCGCATCGTTCCGCAGCTGCATGCCGAGCTGGGCATCAGGTCCGAATTCCACAATCGGCGACTTCACCCCTTGGGCTTTCAGGTAGTCGCGCGAGATCGTATCGCGGCAGAAGAAAAAAGCGGCGCGGTCGATCGTGAGGCGAAGATCGGCGGCGAGGTGGTTTGGCGGGAGCTGGAGGGCGCGTTCGCGAAGGCTCACGAGAGTGCCGCCTTCAGGATCGCGGCCCGCGCCGAAACCGGAGATGGGGTCAGTGCTCACGCCGAATACACCGACCGGCTTGTCCGTCGCTTTCCGAAACGCGAGCGCGTGCCCCGCAGCAGGAAACCCGGAGCCCGAGCCGCTCAAATAAAGATCGGCCTCGTCCCACGCGCGAGCGAGTGCGGGTGTCGTCGGTTTGCCGTCCGCGCCTACACTCCCCTCCGCGATTTTAAGGCGAGGATAACCGGTGGTGAGAAGTTCCCGTGCACCGTTTCCAATCTCGCCCGGCCAGAGAGTGACTTCCGCCTCGGGAAAATACCTCCCGAGCAGGCTGAGGGCGCCAGGCGTGTGGCCAATGTCGCCAATGTTCACGCTCTGCCACGAACTCCGGAGCAAGATGCGCGGGGGCCGGCCACTGCTGCCGGTGGCAGCAAACAGCGGGAAGCGGGAGAGGGAAACCGCAGCGCCGGCCGCGGTCGCTTGCGAAATAAAACTTCGACGATTCATGACAATTGGGGGGGGGCGGAGATCGCGGGCGGAGATCTATGTCGGAGCCGATTCCTGCAGGATCCGACTCGAATCACGAATACAAACAGCTCGGGTTTACTTCGAATCCAAAGGTCCCAGACACCCGTGTTCGAAGGCGGTGCATCGTCCGCGAGACCAACCCCGAGGGTCGGGGTCCCTCACGCATTCCACGGAAATCCGTGACGGGGCGGATCGGTTTAAAATCGAAGCCTCAGGAAAGATTCGGAAGCCACGCGCGCTTTGACATCGCCTCCGGGTCGGTTCGCCGCGGGCGCCACCACGATCTGCGGCGCTCCCCGTGCGAACCGCACTTCAGCCTCCATCGAAAACTTGGAGCCGTTAAACAAGCGACTGGTCCTCGCGGTTGAGAACTTCCGATTGGGGAGAAAAACGTTCCCCGAATTACCTGCCGGACAGTTCAAAAAGCCGAACCGGCCTCGACTTTTTCGTCTGCGATGCGTCTTGCTCGCATCACGCTTTCTAACCTCGACCCTATGAACAAACCCTTCGTTTCCCTCTTCACCTCGACGCTTTTTGCCTCGGTCGCCTGGGGGCAGCCGGCCCCCACTCCACCTCCCGGTCCCGTTCCGGGGCTCAACCAATTCGGCACCCGCCCCACCTCCGCAAACGACACCTCGCTGCGGCCGCTCTCCCCCGAGGAAATCCCACCGAATCTCAATTTCTACGCCGTCAATCCGCTTTATAAGGAAGGTGCGCCTCTCGGATGGGCGAAGGAGCGCATCGAGGAAAAGATCGATCGCGGCACCGTCGTTCTCCTGGGCGCGGACAAAAAAGCGTACGTCAGCTGGCGGCTGCTGAAGACCGATCCGCAAAACACCACTTTCAACGTTTACCGGTCCACCGCCGGCGCCGCGGCCGCGAAGCTCAATTCGCAGCCCATCGCGCAGACCACCGATTTCGTTGACCCCAATGCGCCGCTCGATCGCGAAAACACCTGGTCGGTTCGTCCGGTCGTTAACGGCCGCGAAGTGGAAGAACCGGTTCGCGTCACTCACGCCGCCAACTCGCCCGCCCAAAACTACCGCGCCATCAAACTCAAGGAAGACGTGACCAGCATCTCCTCGACTGGCATCGGCGATCTCAACGGCGATGGCGTTTACGATTTCGTCGTCAAATGGGGCAGCGGCGGAAAGGATCCCGGCCAGGTTTCCCGCCCGAATATCGGCACCTATAAGTTCGACGCGTACGACGGAAAAACCGGTCAGTTCATGTGGCGCCACGACCTCGGCTGGAATGTCGACACCGGCACGTGGTGGACTCCGTTTGTCATCCGTGACCTCGATGGCGACAACAAGGCGGAGGTTTGTTTCCGCGCCAAGCCCTACGCGGCCACGCTCGCCGAAGCCTCGGAGGGCGCCCGCAAAGGCAACGCACTCGAAGGTCCGGAATGGCTCGCGGTGCACGATGGCGAAACCGGCAAGCTCATCGACCAGGTCGACTGGATCGAACTCGGCAAAGTACAGGACTGGGGCGACAACACCGGCAATCGCGCCAGCCGTCATCTCATGGGCGTGGCCTATCTCGACGGCAAGACCCCCGCGGTCCTCGTGATGCGCGGGACCTACGGCATGATGAAGGTCGATGCGTGGACCTTGGAGAACAGGAAGCTGAAAAAAGTCTGGCGCTGGACGAACGAGCGCGCGCCTTTCATTTTTCAAGGCCAGGGTGCCCACGGCGTTCAGGTCGGAGACGTCAATGGGGACGGCAACGACGAGATTTTCAACGGCGCCATTGCCATCAGCAACGACGGTCGCTCGCTCTGGAGCACCGGCCTCGGTCACGGCGACCGCATGTATCTGACCGACATCGACCCGAGCCGGCCCGGGCTCGAGATCGCCTACATTTGCGAAGATGCGCAGCCGCAGCTCGGCCTGAACATCCGCGACGCGAAAAGCGGAGATATGCTGTGGGGCGCCCGCGATCCCAATTTGGACAACGCCATCGACCAAGTCATGGTCGGTGACATCGACCCGAAATATCCCGGGATGGAAGTCTGGATCAACAAGGGCCTGAAACACCTTTACTACACCGCGAAGGGTGAACCGATTCCCGGTACACCGCCCTCGACGAGTGACTTGGTTTGGTGGGACGCCGACCTGCTCCGCGAACAGCTTGGAAATGCCGGCGGCGGCGGTGGTGGTGGCCGCCGTGGTGCAGGTGCGAATGCCGCTGCGGCTGCCGCTGCTGCGGGCGCAAACGCCGCACCCGCGGGAACGCCTGCGACGCCGGCCGTCGCGGCGCAACCCGCCGCGCCCGGCGCTGGTCGCGGAACGCTCGCCCCCGGCGGCGCCGCTCGCTCGATCGGCAAATGGAACAACGGCGAACTCGCGCCGATTGCCGGCAGCAGCATCCAGGGAGCCGTGCAACAGATCGCCGACATCAGCGGCGACTGGCGCGAGGAGATTGTGACCTTTGCCAATGGTGAACTCCGGATCTACAGCACGAACATTCCCGCCAAGGATCGTCGCGTCTCGCTCATCCAGGATCCGATTTACCGAAACGCGGTCACCACGCGCACGATGGGTTACAATCACGTGCCGCAGGTGAGTTATTATCTCGGAGAGAAGTGAAGCGCAGTCGCGGACTTCGCGAGAGGGGGACCATCGATCCCGGCCGCCTTGGGTTTCGCTTCGAATCCTCAGGGCGCGTCGGGAAGCGGACCGCCTCAATTGCGACCGCGCTCGTCGCCTTCCTCCTCCTCGTCGCGCCCGCGCTTCGGGCGCATAATATCTTCTCGAGCTGGACCGACGCGGTGGTTCGCACCGATCGGATCGAGCTCGATCTCACGCTCAGCCGCACCTCTGCCCTGCGGCTGATTGTCGACGGCGATAAACTTCCGCCCATCACGCCGGAGAATTTCGGTGACTACGAAGCGAAGCTCAAGGCGAGCGCCCTCGAATTATTCGTCCTCAGCGCCGCAGATCAGGCGCTTCCGCTCACTGCTTCCTCTGTAAAAATCAGCGGCGAAGACGACGTCGCATTCACTCTTATCTTCCCGCGACCGGCAGGCGGGACGCTGCGTTTTCTCGGCAACTACGTCCAATTCCTCATCGACGGCCATGTCGGCACCCTGGTCATTAAAAACTCCGACGACTCGACGATTGCCTGGGGCCCCGTCTCGATCGATCAACCTGTCGTCGACATCAACTTGCCGGCAATCGACGCGCCCGCCCCGGCGGATCCGCCGAAAGTGATTTCCCCCTCCTTCACGACATTTCTGAAGCTGGGCCTTCACCACATCCTGATTGGCTACGATCACCTGCTGTTTCTTTTCGGCCTCATCATCGCCTGCCGCCGATTCGCGACGATGGCGGTGATCATCACCTGCTTCACTCTCGCCCACTCCATCACCCTGGCACTTGCCGCTTTCGACGTGGTCACGCTTTCGCCGCGCGTCGTCGAACCGTTCATCGCGGCTTCGATCGTCTTCGTCGGCGTCGAAAATCTGATCTTCCGTGGTCGGGAGCCGAAGCGGCGATGGCTCGTTACCTTTGCCTTCGGTTTGGTGCACGGATTCGGTTTCGCGGGAGCCTTGAAAGAAGTGGGGCACGGTCTCACGGGGACGGCGCTGGCTCTTCCCCTCTTCTCTTTCAACCTGGGCGTCGAACTGGGGCAGATCGCTGTAGCCGCCCTCTGTTTGCCCGTGCTGTTCCTGCTGCGCCGATACGCGGCGTTCGAGCGCTACGGGCCACCGGTCGTCTCGGCGGTCGTCGCATTGGCCGGCGGCTACTGGCTGCTGCAACGCACCGTGCTCTCCTGACCGCTCGGGTCGGAAGATGAGTTCCCCACCGTTCGCTTCTCCCGGGATGAGGGGACCTTCCAACCCGTTCTTTTCCGGGTCAGCGACTGCGCCGACCTGAAATGCGAAATGACTTTTTCGAGGAGCTTTTAGCAGCGATCCGCGCGAGCGGTTATTTGAAGTGATAGCTCAGCTGGGCGGGATAAAAATAACCCATGGTTTGGTGAGCGACGTCCTTGCGGTACAGCGCGTCTTGCATCAACGCCACGCGGCGGCGCGCCGTCGGGATCGTCGTGGTGTAAATTCGGAGTTCGCCCGGCAGGCTCACGATAATTTCCTCCCGCCAGTCGCCCAATACATCCGCGATGGAAACCAGACGTCCCTGAAACTCGCCGACTTTTCCCGCGCCATATTTCATAATGCTGCTCGCGCCACCGAACGCGCCACTTCCAGCGGGGGCGGGCGTTGGTGGCGGCGTGACTGCGCCCCCTCGCCCCGCAGCGGACCCCGATGGGGGCAGCACGGCACCCGGCGCGGTCTGTGCCGCCGTGGCTGCGGCTGCGCCGGCCCGGCCAGCGCCGCCGCGACCACCCGGGAAGCGGCCCGGGATATATGACTTCAACGAACTTTCGCTCCACCAGAGCGCGCGGGGGCTGATCCCGCCGAGATCTTCCTCTGTGATCAACTCTCCGGTGGCAGCCGAGTAAACCCACTTGCCCGTGCCGTCCTGCTCGGCGGCGTAGAATTCCACTCCCGGAACTTCGGCGATGAAGTCTCCGAACATCCCTTGGTCATGGATGTGCGTGGTCTTGTACGGGTGTCCCCAGATGATCTCACCGGTACGCGCATCCACGAGACAGATCCCGTTCCTTTGCTTTGCCACTTCATAGCCGAAACCGATTTCCAACCCGGGACGCGTGGGAATCACGTCGCCCAAATACATCACGTCGGGATGCCCCATGCCGAGGTTCCACAGGACTTTGCCGGTATCGTCGAGCGCGACCGACCCGAGAATGATTTCGTCGCGCCCGTCGCCGTCCACGTCGGCGATTTTCATGGTATGGCTGCCTTGGCCACGGATTCGCGGCGATTCATTGTCTCCATCCCAGCGCCACACTTTCTCCAGCTTGCCCCCTTTGAGATTATACGCATCCACGACCATTCGCGTGTAGGTGCCGCGGCAGACGAGCAGGCTGGGAGTAACGCCATCGAGGTACGCGAGTCCGATTTGATTTCGATTCACCCGGTTGCCGTTCTCGTCGCCCCAGTCCCGCTGCTCGCCGCGCTCCACCCAGTTCACCCTGGTGATTTCGCGACCGGTCATGCCGTCCAGAATCGAGCAATACTCCTCGCCCTTCACGACAAACCCCCGCGCCGATCCCGTTTTCTCCGCGAACGACTCGTCGCGGGTGGCAGCGTACGGCGCCGTTTTAAGCGCGATCTCCGCTTTCCCGTCGCCGTCAAAATCCCAGACGATGTAAGGCGTCCACCAGATGCCCATGTTCATGTTCCAGCCGAGGTCCTTCTCCCAGAGGAACGTCCCGTCGTGCAGATACGCTTCGATCTTGTAGGTGTCCGGGCTGAAATTCGGCGTTCCCGGATCCAGTCCTGCACTGGGCTGCTTGATGATGTAGTCGAATTTCCCGTCACCATTCAGGTCGGCGATGCCGACTTTCTGAAAGGTGGTGTTGGGGTCTTTCAGCTTGAGACTGATATAAGTTTGGACCGGCGAATTGGCGGGCAGCTCGACGCGCGCCATGACATCGCCCTCGACGGGCGCGGCGCCGCGCGGAAGTGCGACGCTGGTGATCCACCACGCGTTGGCCTGGTCAAGCTTGGCGGAGGCATCCACGAAGTTCGTCCCGGCGGTCATCGGAGTGTCATTGAGTTTCACGGCGGCACCGCCCGCCGTCGCACGGTACACGTTGAAGACCCGGCCCGCCGGGTCGTCGGCCAGCAGTCGCCAACCGAGATAAACGGAGGTGTCGCCGGTGCGCAGGGCGATCATGCCCCGATCCATTTTTTCCACCGCCGACACCGAGCTGCTCATACAACAGGCAGTCAAAACCGCCGCCTGCGAGAGAAGTGACCAGACCGATTTCAATTTCATGGGAAACACAGTTCAGGGGTTGAACGAACAAGACACGAAAGCTGGCACAGCACAGAAACCGTTTAGGCGGCAGCGCAATTTAAACTTCCTTTGACGGTTCGCCGGTCGCGCCATTTCCCGGGCGATTTTCCCGTTACTGCAGAAAACGGATGACCGCCTCGGTACGTGTTCGCACGTGAAGCTTCCCGTAAATGTGCTTCAAATGCGTGTTCACGGTCTCGACGCCGATGGACAGCTGTCCCGCGATCTCCTTCGAGAGCATGCCCTGGGAAAGTAACTGCAAAATCTTCTCCTCGCGCGGTGTGAGCATTTCGGTGGAGTTCGTTTTCTCCGCGCGCCGATGGAAAGTTTTGATCACCTTCCGCGCCACCTCCGGGGTCATCGGCGCACCGCCGGATTTAATCTCCCGAATCGCGCGGAGCAAATCCTCGGGCGCCGTGCGCTTCAGGAGGTAACCACTCGCGCCGGCCTCGAGGGATTTGATGATCTGGTCGTGATCCTCGTAAATCGTGAACATCAGGAACTGGGTGGCGGGCAGCAGGCGCTTCAACCGCGCCGTGCCTTCGATTCCGGAACCGTCGGGCAGATTGATATCCATGATCACGACGTCGGGCTGCAGGGGAGGAATTTTCTTCAAGGCGGTTTGAAGGTTGCGACAAACAATCGCACACGAGCAGTCAGGCGCTTCCGCGATGACTTGGGCGAGTTCCTCGCCGATCCCCGCGTTGTCTTCGACGATGGCGACGCTAATGCGCACGGTGAATGGAAAGCTTTGGATTCTTTGTGATCCGATCGGTGATCGGAAGTGGCAGCCGAAGCACGATCTTCGCTCCCCGCCCTTGCGCGCTGATGATTTCGATCCGGCCGCTCATCTCCGCGACCCGGGTCCTCATGTTATTCAGACCGTTGCGCTCCGAGTGTTCGGACGCGGCGGGGTCGAACCCGATGCCGTCATCGGCGATCTGCAGCACAAACTCACCGTGATCCGCCGTCATGGTCACGGTGACCGTTTTCGCCTGCGCGTGCTTCAGCACATTGTTCAACGCTTCTTTCAAACCGGCGAGGAGATGATGTTGCGCGTCGGGTGCGACCGGGACCGCCGGGATGGTTTCCTCCCCGTGAACGACCGCCCGCACCGATGTGTCGCGGCAGAATCCAATCACATATTGCGCAATGAACGCCGCGAGCCGGTCGAGGGTGTTGTTCTTCGGGCTCACCGTCCACACGATGCTTTCCAGATCTCCGGCGAGGCGACGCGTGCGCCAGGCCAGCTGACCCAGCGCGTGACTCATGCCCTGCCCTGAGCCATGGCGTTTCAAACGATCTGCCAGCAACCCAATTTGCGTCAGGCTGCCGCCGAGATCGTCATGCAGATCACGCGCGATCCGGGCGCGCTCCTTCTCCAGCGCATGCTCGTGTTCCAGGCGCTGCAAGTGGGCGCGCAGCCGGCGGTGCGACCAATAACGGGCCAGCCAAACCACGATGCCAGTGAATCCAGCCAACAAAAATCCCCGCGCCCACCAGCGCTGCCACCATGCCGGCAGGACCACAAACGCCAGCGTCGAACCTGAATCCGGCCATACTCCCGCCTGGTGCCGGGCGACGACGCGCAGTGTGTATCCTCCCGGCGGAAGCCGCACGTAGTTTGCCGAACGCTCGCCGCCTGCCTCAATCCACCCCGGATCGAACCCAACCAGCTGATACCGGAAACGAACTTTTTCCGGTGCGGCATACGTGGGTGCCGAGAATCGGAACTCCACCTGGTGGGAGCGTGGAGGCACCTGAAGCGGATTGGCCACCGGGACCGGCTTTTCATCAACCAATACCTGATCGATGTAGGCTGGCAAAGGTGGCTGTGCTGCCGCCGTTATCGCCGGATCGAACCCCACCACCCCGCGATTAGTTGCAAACCACAAAAGCCCATCCCGGCTCCGCCATGCCTTGGGATGCCCACCCATGGGCGCGGAAATTCCGGGCAATCCCTCTTCGCGGCCAAACGTGATGGCCGAGACGCGCGCGGCCCGGCCAGCGGCCACGGCTTTCAGCTCTTCCACCGCCACACTGAAAAAGCCCCGGCGCGTACAGAGCCAGAGCCTCCCTCCCTCGTCCTCGAGGATCTGGGTGATCAAATCGTCCGGAAGTCCCTGGTCGCGGGTGAAAAGCTGGAGCCGTCCTTCCTCCATCAGCACGAGCCCGCGCACGCCCCCCAGCCACACCCCACCCCGTTCGTCGGCATAGAGCGCATCGACCCGCCCGCACGGAGAAGCTTCCCGCCGAACGCGGACGGAAAACTTACCGTCCCGATATTCCAGCAGTTCGCCGTCACTCGCACTGATCCAGACCGACCCCTTGGTGTCTTCGGCAATCGCGATGACGTGCTTGTGAAAGAAAGCTCCGTCCATTCTAAGAACGTCCATCTTCCCCTCGTGAAAACGCGCGAGCCGATAGTTGTCGCCCGCGGTTTCTCCGTAAGCGACCCACATGTCCCCGTTGCGCCCGACGTACATGGTCCGCACGGGTCGCGGACCCGCATCCACCAAACGCATCGGTTTCACGCCGCCCGCGGGGATAAGATACAGCCCCTGGTCCGTTCCCACCCAGATATTGTCCTCGTGATCGGCGCAAACTCCCGTCGCCGCCGGCATGTCCCCTCCTTCCGGGGAGAAGAGGCGGACTTCTCCATTATGGTACCGCACGACCTGGCCGTTGCGGCTGGCACACCACAAAGCACCGGTGGAATCAGCCGTCACCGAAACGCTGATATCGTCTGGAAATCCCGCCCCCGCGTTGAGAACAACAAATCGCTGCCGCCGCAACCGGGTGACTCCCCCACCGTCGGTCGCCACCCAGAGGTTTCCTTCGGTATCTTCCGCGACGCCGTTGACCTGCTGGTGGGACGTAGGCACCGGCGTGATTCCTTCATCGTCGAGGCGGAAGAGGCCTTGGCGACGGGTCGAAATCCATAACGCCCCGGTGGAGTCTTCGAACAACTGCTGGATATTTTCACGGCCCGGTCCCCACGCCGCGCCCGATTTCACGAGCTGCGTCCCATCCTCGTCCCATTTGAGCAACTGCTCGGCACTGGCGATCCAAATTCCCCCGGAGCGAGCGGGCGCGATTGAAATCGAACTTCCCGCCGGAGCACTCAGGGGAATAATCTGGCCGTTACGGTACCATCCGACGAAGTCACCGCCCCCGATCCAGGTCCGCCCGCGACTGTCGCTGGCAAAAGTGTAGCGCACGCCGGGTCGGTTGCTAAGACCACTGTTCTGGTCGAAGACCCGCAACTTTTCATCCTCCCACCGCAACACGCTGACACCGGTCCCCAGCCAGACGGCTCCCTGCGGTTCGATGAAAAGATTGAGCAGCGTCCGGTTGCCGAGCACGCCGCTCGCCGGATGGCGGAGGAATCCGCCGTTTTCGAAACGCATCATTCCCCCGCTCGCTGGCAGCATCAGGAGGGCCCCGCTTTTTTCCACGGCCACATCACGAATCGTGAACGAAGCCTCCGGGCTGGTGACCGGCAGCGGGTAATCCCGAAAATCGCGACCATCGAAACGCGTCAGACCGCCGCTGGAGGCGATCCAAAGATAGGCCCGCTGATCCTGAACCACCCGCGTGATCGTGTTGTGCGGCAAGCCGTCGTCCACCAGCCAGCTCTTGCCGTAATAGTTCGCCGGAGACACGGTCTGGCCCCTTGAGCAAGGCGCCCCAAGCGCCGTGATCAAGATCACACCGGCGCGCCAGGCGCCGGCCAGGACAGGGGTGCATCGCATCACCAGCATCAGGGCGGAAAAGTTTCGCTGCGCTCAACCACATTCGAACGCTGTCTGGAAAAATCGCCGTCGTGCTCCCTACAACTGGGGATGCGTTCCGTTCCCCGGTTCGCATAGATTCTTCCCGCGCGTTTGTCCGCCGTCCACCCCACTCAGCCCCGCATGAAAAACCTCTTTCTCCTCCTCTTCGCTTTCGAGTGTGCGTGCAGCGGTCTCTTGGCCCAATCCGGCCCGAGGGCGACGCGTGAAAATGTCGCGCGGGCCCTGGCCGCCACGCCTCCCGCCGCCACCGGAGCGGTTCAGCCGACGTGGGAGTCGGTCAAAGCCAATTATCAGACCCCCACCTGGTGGAGTGACGCCAAGTTCGGCATCATGATGCACTGGGGCCTCTACGCCGTGCCGGCGCACGGCAGCGAGTGGTATGCGCTGCACATGTATAACAACCCGGAAATCGCCAAATGGCATCAGGAGAAATGGGGCCCGCAGGACAAATTCGGTTACAAGGACTTCATTCCGATGTTCACCGCAGCCAGGTTCGATCCCCGGCACTGGGCCGAGCTCTTCAAAAACGCCGGAGCTAAATTCGTGGTTCCCACGGCCGAGCATCATGACGGCTTCGCGCTTTGGGACAGCCAAGTGAATCTCTACAACGCCAAGCGCCTCGGACCCAAACGCGATTTGATCGCCGATCTCGGCGTCGCCGTGCGCGCCGCCGGCCTGAAGTTTGGCGTGTCCGATCACAGCATCGAACATTTCACGTTCATCCGCGACACCGCCGCACCCACAAACGACCTTCGTGATCCGCCATGGGCCGACTTTTATTCCGTGGCTGCCCGCGACCAGCCTGAAGCAGTGGAAAAATTTCTCACGGACTGGACCGCCAAACAACTGGAGCTGATCGACCGTTATCAACCGGATATCCTGTGGTTCGACAACGGGGTGAACAGCCGCACCTTCGATCCCCTCAAACTCAAGATCGCGCAGCACTATTACAACCGGGCCCGCGAATGGAATAAGGAGGTCTCGATCAGCACCAAGGGCCATGGTGCCGGGGCCGCCTATCTCGCCGGGACGATCACCGACTACGAGCGCATGAGTCGCGCTCCCG
>JBDSSU010000579.1:0-2520 GCA_039928635.1 Opitutaceae bacterium
TGGGCGGGACGGACCGTGTTTTCCGGCCCGTCAAACGCAAAACCACAAGAGATTCTGCGCCTGTCCATTGGTTTCGGGGCTTCGCGCCCGCTATGCTCGGTCGACGGTTTTTACACCGGGCTGGCGATTCTTCGTCAGCTCAGGACCCGACCTCCGTACCCCCCGCAATCGAATGTACCCCTGACGCGATAAGCGCGCCATTCCCGCACCATGATCCGGGCAAAACGATTTCCTGACGCGCTGCGGCTGCTAGCCTCGGCCTCAGTCCTGGCGCTCACCGTGACCGCGTCCGCTGCGCTGCATGTCGCCAAACAGGATGTGCAGCTCACCGTTCGCGTCACCGGCCTGCCGCCAGGCATGACCGAAGTTGAGTTCCATATTTTCAGCGACCGCAACGCGAGCGTCTCCAACAGCGCCGACACCTCTGTCCACGATCCCGCCGGCGGCCGCCGGGCGGAACGCGCCGCCTTCTGGTATCCCGTCGTGGACTTGGCGCTGGAGCCCGACATGACCGCGCACGCCCGTTTCGATGACGCGGTCTCCGGCCGCTACGCGATGAACGGAATGTTTTTTCCGTCGACCGCCCCGCTCGCGTCGCAGCTCGTGATCGGCCGCGACCGCCTGATTAACTGGGAGAACAATCTCGCCACCGACACGCCCGCCGCGTTGCGCGCGTTTTATCTCGTCGCCCGCGTCGCGGTAAAAGAAGGCGAAGCCCAGCGCACGTTCGCGCTGCTGTCGGCCGAATGGAGCGGTCGGGTCAGCGCACACGCCCCTTCCCGTGCGCACCGCCCTGAGGACGTGCTCGGCGAGGCCATCGTGCTGGCCGAGCCCCCGGCGTCCTCGGCCGGCGATCCGCTCGAGAACTTTCGCGGCACCGGTCTCATCCGCGCACGCTTGATCGCCTCGCTGGAGGCGACGATCCGTTTCACGCAGCGGCTTCAGGACAAGTCGCCCAACACACCCACCGCCGGTGGCCTGAATATTTTCTATGACTACGCGGCGAAAACCCACCGCCGCCCCTCGTGGATCTGGGCCTGGGGTCCGTCGATCAAGCTGCTGCTCGACACCGCCAGCCACGTCCCCGAAGTCACCGCAAAAATCCCCGCGACCGAGCTGCGCGACTTCGCGCGCGCCATCGGCGAGGCCAGCCGCCGCTTTCAACTCGACCAGCCCGGCCACCCGGTCGACGGCGTGGTGACGAGCCGCTGGCGCGAATCGGAGGGCACACTCGCGCGCAACGGCGGCTTCGAGCAATTCTACAGCGTCGCCGACGCGCTGTTTCTGATCGGCTGGGGCTGGGTGCCGCTCTACCGCGAGACCGGCGACAAATCTTACCTCGCCGCCGCGCTGCGTCTCGCCGCCGCCACCCGGCGCCTTCAAGGCCAGTTTGAGATCATCCCGATGGACTACGCCAAGTCTGCCGAAGCCTGGAAAAATTACACGATCAACGAAGCCGGCTTCGGCCCCGAAGGTCTCGCCGCGATCTACGCCGCCACCGGCGACTCCGCCCTGCCGGCGATCGGCGCCACCTACATGGACCGGCTCCTCAAACGCTTTCAGCAGGACAACGGTCTCTGGGCGCGCCGCTTTGAGTTTTCGCCCGAACGCACCGTCCCCTCGCAACGCATGACGCGCGGCGAAGGCTGGGCGATGGAGGGCCTCATCGCAGCCTACGATCTAACCAGGGACGGAAAATACCGCGACCTCGCCGTGAAGATGGCCTCGCACCTCGTCGCCGCGCAGCACGCCGACGGAAGTTGGAGCTACGAATTCGACCAGCCCTCCGCCACCGTCGGCATCAGCGAAAAAGGCACCGCGCTCTGGAGCCTGCTCTTCTATCGCCTCCACGCCCTCACGCGCGACCCCGCGCACTTGCAGGCCGCGCGCCGCGCCCTGACGTGGTGCCTCGAAAATCAATCCACCGGCCCCGACCGCGAAGGCCACGGCGGCATCATCGGGATCACGTTTCAATCCGGCGTCACCTACCGAGCGTGGTTCCCGCTGGCGTGCAGCTACACCTCCGCGTTTTTCGGCCTCTCCGTGCTCGAAGAACTCAAACTGCAAACCGCCGGCGCGCCTTTGCCCCAGCCTGTAATCCCACCATGTTTCTCCAATCAACAGATGCCACGCCCATGAGTGCGCGAACCATTCCCGCCCCACTCCTCACCCAACTTACGGTTGCGGCTATCTTGGGTTCCGTGCCGCAATTTTGCCGTCGTAAATAATTCTGCCGCCCCTCGATGAAATCAGCGCTCCAAATTCTTCCGCTGCTCTGCGCCGCACTGTTCATCGGCACCGTCGCCGCCGCTGCCGACCCGCGACCGCGCCTCATCGTCATGACCGACATCGGTCACGATCCCGACGACGAGCAGCAGATCGTCCACCTCCTCGTCTGCGCCAACGAAGTCGAGATCGAGGGCCTGATCCCCACGACCGGTCGTTTCTTTCGGCCCAACCCCACTGACTCGACGAAGTGGCTCATGCCGCATTTGCTGCACGCCCACATCGATGGCTACG
>JBDSSU010000580.1:0-8356 GCA_039928635.1 Opitutaceae bacterium
GACAATCGACTCCAATCTGTCGCCCAACATTCAGGCGTATTTCGATTTCCGCCTCCCGGTCTGGGAGAAGGTGATCAACCCCGTCGATGGCTCGAATTGGTGGACGACGCAGTACGGCAGCGCGGGCACCCCCCAGGGTTTCTACGAGGGCGTCGTGCTCGCTCCGTACAAGCTGGCGGTCGCCAATCAGGGCAATCCCCGCTCGCAGGTTCGCGAGTGGCGCTGGAACACGACGACGAGCTTCAACCTCGCCGGCCTGCACACTGACAATCGCTGGGTAAACAATACAACCATCGGTGGATCGCTGCGTTGGGAAGACCGAGGATCCATCGGCTTCCTCGGTGCCGCGGCCGAGTCGGACGGCGTCGTTCGCTCGCTCGATCGGAACAAGCCGGTGTACGATTCGGCCCACACGTATGTCGACCTCTTGGTTTCGCACCGGTTAAAAATGTTTGGCGACAAGGTGTCGGCCCGGCTGCAACTGAATGTGCGCAACGCCTTCGAAGGCGGGCGGCTCCAAACCATCGGGGTCAATCCCGACGGCGGCGGCTATAACTTCCGCATCGTCGACCCGCGTCAGTTCATCCTCACGGCGACGTTCGACTTCTGATGCGGTGCCGGTTGGGGCAGACGCCGGCAGGGTCAGCCCGCAACGTGCAACGCGGTGGGTGTTCGCGCGGGCGGCCTCGGGTAGCCGACGTTGCATGTTTCGGCCTGACCCAGTCCGACCGACCGTGCGCTCCAGCCGCAACCCGACCCGGCCGCAACCCGACCGCTTGCTCACCGCCATCCAGCCCCGGGAAATTGAAAACGACGAAACGGAGCGGGGTGATGCCCAGACAGAGGTCCGAACGAGACCCGTCGGCTTACCCCGCTGTTCTTCGGCAGGCGTTGTACATGAAACGGCCTGCCCCTGTTGAAGACCGGCTACCACCTACATCAACAGGTCGTGCATAACCTCACCATGGACGTCCGTGAGCCGGAAATCGCGACCGGCGTAGCGGTAAGTTAGCTTCTCGTGGTTGATGCCGAGAACGTGCAGCAGCGTGGCATGCAAGTCATGGATGGACACCCGATTCTGGACAGCTCGGAAACCGAAATCGTCGGTAGCTCCATAGCAGGTTCCGCCTTTAAAGCCCCCGCCGGCCATAAACATGGTGAAACCAAAAGGATTGTGGTCCCGACCGTCGCCGCTTTCCGAAACGGGAGTGCGGCCGAATTCACCGCCCCAGACGATGGCAGTTTGGTCGAGCAGACCACGCTGCTTCAGGTCGAGAATGAGCGCCGCCGAAGCTTTATCCATGTCGGGGCAACGGTCGCGCAGGTTTTGATTAATCTTGCTGTGATCATCCCAAGGTTGGCCGCCGCCCGAGTAAACATGGACGCTGCGAACCCCGCGCTCCACCAAACGTCGCGCAAGGATGCAGCCGTTGGCGAAAGGGCTGTTACCGTACATTTCGCGAACAGACGCCGGTTCGCCGCGCAAGTCGAAGGCTTCATTCGCTTCGGCCTGCATGCTGAAAGCCGTTTCCATGGCTTGGATGCGGCTTTCCAGGAATTCGTTTCCGCCGACCGTTTGTTCATGGTTGCGGTTGAGTTCCTGGATCAGGTCCAGTTGCTGACGCTGCGCTTCAGGAGTGAGATTCCGATTCCGCAAATCCCGGATCATTTTTTCCGGATCAACGAAGGAATCATCGAAGGCGACGCCCTGATGTGAGCTGGGAAGAAAGCCGCTGCGAAGGCCGGGCCCGCCTCCGCCGCCGGGACTGAGGGCGACGAAGCTGGGCAGATTTTTATTTTCAGTCCCCAAGCCATAAGAAATCCAAGAGCCCATCGAAGGGCGGGTGGCGGCGATATTTCCGGAGTGGAACAGGCTGCGGGCGGGGGTGTGCGTGGGATTGAATGTGTACATCGAACGAACGACGCACAGTTCATCAGCGACGGAAGCAAGGTTGGGCAGTAACTCGCTGATTTCGAGGCCGCTTTTGCCATGCTTCTTAAACTGAAAAGGAGAGGGCAGCAGACCGCCGGTAGTGCGCTCCGTGCGCACGTTGACCGCATCGGGGCGCTGGCCGGCAAACTTTGCGAGAGCCGGTTTGGGATCGAACATATCGATGTGCGAAGGCCCGCCCGGCATGAAGAGCACGATGTTATGTTTCGCTTTTGGAGCGAAATGCGGAGACCCGGTCGGCAGCATGTTTCCGAGCGGCAGGGTTTGTCCGCGCGCCTGTTCCTCCGCCAGCAGGCCATAGAGAGCGACTGAGCCTAGACCCGCGCCTAGGGAGCGAAGCATTTCACGTCGTGTAATAATTCGATTCATGGCCAAAAAATTTGTTCGTTAGTGCTCAGTAAAGCGTGGGCGAAGTCAGCCATCGTACCCGTGGCAAGATAACGGGTGGCGAGCGTCAGTTCCCGATCATCGGCATCCCGCAATAATGCTTTGCGATACATTACCCGAACTTTGGCGTTGTCGTCCCCAGCTTCAGCAACACTGGCAAGCAGGGCCTCAGCCTGACTTCGCATGAAGGGACTGTTTAAGACGAAGAGTTGTTGGAGTGGCGTGACGGTCGTATCACGACTGGGGCTATGCATCGTCGCCTCGGGAAAATCATAAAGTTGCAGGAGGTTGCTCACGCGACCGCGGCTGATGCGGGCATAGACAGTGCGACGATAATTGTCGGCTTGGTCCAGCGCCATGGAAGGTCCGCCCATGCTCGGATCGAGCGTACCGGTGGCTTGCAGGATACCATCGCGGTAGGCCTCAATATCGAGCCGGCGTGGAGTCATCCTCCACATTAACGAATTGGCGGGATCGAGCTTGGCAGCATCCGGGCGCAAGCGGCTGGCCTGTTGATAGGTAGCCGAGAGCATAATTTCGCGGTGGAGCCATTTGAGCGACCAACCGCTGGCGATGAAGCGTGCGGCCAAATCGTCGAGCAAAGTCGGATGGGTGGGTTTCTCGCCTTGGCTGCCGAAGTCACTCGGCGTGGCGACCAAAGGCCTGCCGAAGTGCCAACCCCAGACACGATTGATGATGACACGGGCAGCGAGCGGAGCCGCATCGGTAAATATTTTTTCAGCCAGCTCCTGGCGACCCGAACCGTGGTGAAAAACGGGATCGCCCTTGGCCAAAACCGTCGGAAACCCGCGCGGCGAAATCTCGCCGGGCTTGGCGACGTTACCACCCGCCAGCACCCGAAGATCTCGCGCCACGCCGGGCTTGATCTCAATCATGGTAAGATCGGGATCGGTTCCATCCACCCACAAGCCGGCTTCAAATACCGAGTGGAAATAGGGGTCGGCGGGAACTCCGCTTCCTCTCCCTTGTCGCCCAGCCGGTGGAGGCTGGGCTGTTGCCAGGGGAACCGTTAGGTCTTTTGCGGCCGCTAGTCCGCCTGTCGCCGGGGGAACGGACGTCTCATTTTTAGCAGTCGCCACCGCCGGCTCTTTAGCGACGGGAATCGCCGCAACTTCCGTCGTCACAACGGGGTCATTCGGGCGCTTTTCTTCGACGGCGGGGTAGGGTTTCGGTCGTCGTTCCAGCTTCGCGAGCTGCGCACCGAGGTCAGGATATTTGTCACGAATGGCTGCGATTTCGGTTTGAATCGTGTCCATGTCGGATACGAACCGTTCGACTTTTTTTCGCGCTTCCGCCGGTGAGGATCCCGGTTCATTGCGCATTAAGTTGGCGACGTAGCTGAGATAAAAAAGACGCTGAGACGTCGCCATGAAGCGCGTCTCCACTTCAGAATCGACCTCGATCAACGGACGGGGAGCGGCTGCCGTGGAAGCAAAAACGCCGGCCAGAGAATAATAGTCGCGGGTGCTGATCGGATCGAACTTGTGATCGTGGCAGCGCGCGCAAGCCACGGTGAGTCCAAGCACGCCACGGGAAACAACGTCAACGCGTTCGTCCCAATCGTCCATGTAGAGGTTTTCCACGACATCCTTGGAAAGTCGTCCGTCCTTGTGATAAATCGGGCCGGCCCCGAGAAATCCGGTCGCGGCAAGGTCGCTGCGAGGGGTGCCGGGAATCACGTCGGCGGCAAGTTGTAACGAGACAAACTTGTCGTAAGGCAGGTCACGGTTGAACGCGTCAATGACCCAATCGCGATAACGCCACGCATTCGGATAAGGCGGCGTGGTCGCCTCCGTCGTGGGGTTGTCCTCTCCGAAGCGCGCGACATCGAGCCAGTAGCGTCCCCAACGCTGGCCGTAGTGAGGGGAGGCGAGGAGTGTTTCGACGACGGCGGCGTAAGCCTTTTCGGAAGGATCTTTGGCGAAGGCGGTGATTTCCTCGTAGCTGGGGCGCAGACCGGTGAGATCGATATAAGCCCGGACGATTAAACTGCGCGGATCAGCTTGGGGAGACGGAGCAAGTTCTTTCGTCTCGAGCGCTCGTAAGACAAAAGCATCGATTCGTTTTTTGCCCCACGCTGACTGAATGACCCTTGGAGCGTTCGTTTCGGTGACCGGGCGAAACGCCCACCAATTTCGATCGGCGGAAAGGTCGCGCGTCTTTGCTTTATCTCCCTCTTTTGACACGGCTTCGATTCGGGGATCGGGTGCGCCCATCTTGACCCACTGCTCGAAATTTTCCACCTGCTGCGCGGTTAATTTGTCCCGGGGTGGCATGGCGAAGTCGGAATCTGTCCAGCGGATCGCATGGATCAGGGGACTGTTTTCCAGATCGCCCGGAACAATTACGGGACCGTTGGCCCCGCCTTCCGCGATACCTGGTTGTGAGTCGAGCAGCAGCCCGCCCCTGACCCTTTTCGCTTGGGTCGAGTGGCATTCGTAGCAGCGCTCGACCAGAACGGGACGAATGCGCGACTCGAAGAACTCCGTATTTTCCTTGGTAAGCTCCGCCGGTTTTTGAGCGCCGGCCTCAGCGGAGGATGCATCCAAACCGGAAAATCCGGCAAGGACGACCACGGTAAGATAAAACGCGATCTTCCGTCGGACCTCCTGTGGCAAAAACACGCGTCGCCCAAACTTTGCCGTGTGGGGGTACATGAGATGAAGCGTTAGAACTATTTCAGGTCAGATCAAGGGGAGCTTTCGGCATCCCTCTTTCGGATTCACAAACCAGAAAATTGGCTCTGCCGATATTGGAGGAGATCTTCAGGGTTTTTTGGCGGGCTGATCCGGCGGGTCAGCCCGCAACGTGCCACGCGGTTGGGGCGCGCGCGGGCGGCATCGGCGTCGCCGCCGTTTCATGATTCAGCGGGACCCGTCCAGCGCACTCCGGCACAACTCACCACGGTGGAGCGGCCGCTGGCCGCCAGACCTGCAAAGCGAATGAACTCTTCCATGCGGGTTACTTCGTTCCAGGGTGCCACCATCAGCCCGGATCATGCGCGCTCCCAACCAGCACGCCGGCGGGTTTGAGATTATCGTTTAGCCGGGCTCCCGGTAGCTCTACGCCGGGTGACGCAGAGTTTCTCATCCTCTCGACCTAAACCCGCGCAAACAGAACGTCAGACCAGATCACCGTCGTACCGGCATTTCGGCGATGCAGACGTTTACCCTTTCCGCGGGTGTCGCCCCTTCAACCGCGACATCGGCCTGCATCGCGGACGCCGGATGATCCGTGGCGGTCGCAGCAAAGTCCGCGCGTGACCTCCATGGCCGCCACTGTCGCGGCTCGTTTTAATCCTATCCTCAAGACATTTTATCAGCGCTTGGTCGCCGCCGGTAAACGTCAGAAAGTCGCGCTTACCGCCGTCACGCGCAAACTCGTCGTCCTCTTAAAGCATCTCCTCAAAAACCTGATTTTATCCTCGCCTGAAAGACCATTGCGGACCCTGTTGCTGAGTCATTGACCCCCGTTGATGAGCCCCGACACTCGCGCACCTCGCTGGCCTGCCGTTGCCCGCGCACCTCTAGGGCGTGAGCTTCAAGCCGCTGCTCGACGAGCCGACGCGCCCGTCGAAAACGCCGGCGTTCAGCCAGTAGCCATGCCCCGCCGCGCAGGCGGACGGCGGACCGCTGATGGGTTAGGCGATGCGCACCGAACGCTATCGGTTCGTCGTCCGGGTGGGCCGCAACGACCCCTCGAAAATCGACGACATCGAACTCTACGTCCACCAGACTGATCCGCAGGAACCCCCAAAATATCGCCAAGCGGCCCGAAAACGCCGCGCTCGTCGAGCGGTTGCAGACGCCGCGGCTCGCCGTTGAAACAAATATAACGTTACCCGACCCCTCCTCCGATGAACTTCCGCCTCGCCAAAAATTGTTTCGCGCCACTCGTACTGCTCACGTCGCTCGCCCCCGGCGGTGTCGCGCCCGCGGCGGAAAAGCCCAACGTCATCATCATCCTCGCCGACGATGTGGGCTGGTCCGACATCGGCTGCTATGGCGGCGAGATCTCCACGCCGAACCTCGACGCGCTCGCGGCGGGCGGCGTGCGGTTCACGCAGTTCTATAACATGGCGCGCTGCTGCCCCACGCGCGCCTCGCTGCTCACCGGGCTCTATCCGCATCAGGCCGGGGTCGGCCATATGATGGGCAACTACGGGATCGAAGGCTATCGCGGCGATCTCAACCACCGCAGCGTCACGCTGGCCGAGGCGCTCAAGCCCGCCGGCTACCGCACCTACGCCACGGGCAAATGGCACGTGACGCCCGGCGACACCGCCGCGGCGCTCGCGAACCATAAAAATTGGCCGCTCCAGCGCGGCTTCGACCGCTACTACGGCACGATCCACGGCGCGGGCAGTTATTGGGACCCGAGTTCGCTCGTGAAGGATAACACGCTCATCACCGCCGCCAACGACCCCGACTACCGGCCCGAAGAATATTATTATACCGACGCGATCAGCCACCATGCGGTGAAGTTCATCCGCGAGCACCAGCGCGACAACGCCGGGAAACCGTTTTTCCTCTACGTGCCTTTCACCGCCGCGCACTGGCCGATGCACGCGCGTGAGAGCGACATCGCCAAATACCGCGGGCGCTACGACGCCGGCTACGCGCCGATCCGCGCCGCGCGCTGGGAGAAACAAAAAAAGCTCGGCCTCGTCGCCGCCGATTCCGCGATCGCGCCGCCGATCGGCGATTGGGATCAGGTCACGGACAAAAAATTCGAGGCGCGCTGCATGGAGGTTTACGCGGCGATGCTCACGGTGATGGACGAGGGCGTCGGCCGCATCGTCGCCGAGCTGAAACGCACTGGCCAGTATGAGAACACCGTCATCTGCTACGTCCAAGACAACGGCGCGTGCGCCGAGCTCAACGGCCGCAACGGCCCCGCCATGCCGCGCGCCACGCAACCCTCGCTGCCGACGATGGCGAAAGAGGACCAACAGTTGAACAGCACGCCGCGCCAGACGCGCGACGGCTGGCCCGTGCGCAGCGGCTACGGCACGCTGCCCGGCCCGGCCGACACCTACATCGCCTACGGCCGCGAGTGGGCCAACGTGAGCAACACGCCGTTTCGCGAATACAAACACTGGGTCCACGAGGGCGGCATCTCCACGCCGCTGATCGTCCACTGGCCGGCGGGTATTTCCGCTGCGCGCCGCGGAAAGCTGGAGGCTCAGCCCGGCCACATCATTGACCTGATGGCGACGTGCATCGATCTCTCTGGCGCGAAATATCCGGCCCAGTTTGCCGGCGAAAAAATCCAGCCGATGGAAGGCGTGAGCCTGCGCCCCGCACTCGAGGGCAGGTCGCTGGCCCGCGCGCAGCCGATTTTTTGGGAGCACGAAGGTAACCGCTCCGTGCGCGACGGGCAGTGGAAGCTCGTCTCGAAATTTCCCGGCGGCTGGGAGCTCTACGACATCGCCGCCGACCGCGCCGAGCAGCACGACGTCGCGGCGAAGGAGCCCGCGCGCGTGAAGGCGATGGCCGCGGACTACGACGCGTGGGCGAAGCGAGCCAACGTGGTCGTGTGGCCCGCGAACCCGGCCAACGCGGCGAACAATCCCCGGAAAGCGGAAAAGAAAAGCGCCGGTCCATAATCGAAATACCCTCCCACCCATTATGAATCGTCTCACCTTGTTTTTTGTCGCGGAAGTTTTCGCCGCTGCGCCCGCCGCCCACGCCGCGGATCGCCCGAACATCCTCTGGGGCCGCCCTGAAGGGGTCATGTCGTGACGTAACATGACCCCTTAGCGGCGCCCCCTGGAATGGCTGCGCGACATGGATTCTGACGCGAAACAGCGAGGAACCATCTCGAAGATCAACACACTAGGAAAATGCCAACGAAGGCAGTCGCCATGAAACCCACCACACCAAGAACTAAAGGTCAGCCGCCTGCTAAACTTCGGCAAATCATCCAGCGAAGAAGTAAAGATCTTAGAGGCTCCCCAGATAAATCGCACAAGTGCCCCACTGGCATCAAGGGCTT
>JBDSSU010000581.1:0-3388 GCA_039928635.1 Opitutaceae bacterium
CGTTGATCAAAGACGTCGTCGAATTTGTGCGCGTCATGAAGTTCGAGAAGCCGATCATCATGGGCCACTCGATGGGCGGCGCCACGGTCATCCGGATAGGCGCGGAGTATCCCGACCTGGCCAAGGCGGTTGTTGTGCTCGATGCCGGCATTGGTGGCATCGGCGGGGGTGGCGGACGCGGTCCGGCAGCTCCGGGCGGTCCTGGCGGAGCGCGGGGAAACCCCGGCGCGGCTACGACTGCGGCCACGCCCCCGGCAGCGCCAGCGCGGCCGGCCAATCCAGACCCGCTGGCTTTCGCCATGAGCGGAGCCCCCGAGGTGCTGGCGGCTCAGAACAATTACAAGTTCGACGATCTCGTGGCGAAAGGTCGCCGGCAAAACCCGAAGTGGGACATCGTCGATATTCAATATTGGGCGCTCTCGAAGAAGCAGTATCACGGCGCCTACAATGCCGACACCTTTCGGGAGGTGATGCAGGGCAGCATGCGGACCGGCGACTCGCTCGCGAAGATTCCCGTGCCCATGATCATTCTCAAAGCAGATGCTTCGCCGGAGCAGCGCAAAGCGCATCTTGAGGCCGCGAAAGTGATGCAGAAGGGCAAACTCGTGCACATCGACGGCGCCGGGCACAACCTGCATCACGACAACCTGCCGCGCACCGTCGAAGTGCTGAAGGAGTTTCTCTCTCAGCTATAACGTAGCGAACGAGCAAAGTCCCGACACCGGTTTACCTCTCGCTCTATATCGGCTCGGTTGCCCCTCAAAGCCCGCGGTGCGACCCGTTCGAACGACAAGAATTCTCGCGTCTTCTTCCACACCCCTTGCCAGCGCTTTATTTTAGATGAATCCCAAAGAACCCCGCCTTAGTTTTAGGAAAATTCCTCCGTTGTTGACGGCGTTCGCCTTATCCACAGCCACCGCATTAGCGCAACCGCCTGTGCCCGCGAATCCCGCTGGCAGAGGTGGCGCAGCCACTGCTCCTGCGCTATCAAGTGCCCAACAGGCGGCGGTGACCGCGATGAATCAGTCGCTCGCTTCGCTCGTTGCCGCCGCGACGACGGCGCGCAATGAGCTGACAGCCTCCAGCCTCGCCCTCCCCCGCGACGAGGCTGCGATTCGTGCGCGTAGCGATGCCTTGGTCGCTGCCGAATTGGCATTGGCGGTAGCCCGTGCAGAACGATTTGCTAGCATTCAAAGTTCAGCCGATCGCCTTTCAGAAACTCAAGTCGCGTCGTTGGTCACGCAGACGAGCCAACCCAGGACTGGACGAGGCGGTTTTGGCGGCCGGGGTGGTCCTAGTGGTCCGGGTTTCATTTCTCGATAACCTCGCTACACCCCCGTGAATATTAAAATTGTTCTGCGCTGCGCCGTGTTTGCGTTCCCCGGATTGATCACAGTCCTGACAGCCAATGCCCAGAGCCCTTTGACGCCACCCGCCCAAGCTCCGACCGGAGCCCAATCCGGTGGGAGAGGCGCGCCTCCTCCCCGGACAGATGCCATGGCACCCCGCCCGGCGGCGATGAGCAATCTCCTCACGGTAGCACAACAAAGAGCGCTGGATGGAATAGGACGAGCGACGCAGGCCCAAGCCGCTGCCGTCGCCGCTGCACGCCAAGCCCTCGTGGCCGCAAGTTTTGCCGCACCGCGTAACGATGCGGATCTCCCGGCCAAGGCGGCGGCATTGGGAGAAGCGGAAAAAGCCCTCGCCCTTGCGCGCGCCGATAATTTTGCAGCCTTGCAGGGTGGACCGGAAGCCATCCCGCCCACGTTACGTGCAGCCGCAGTTACCCGCATCAGCAGCGCAGGCGGCCGAGGCGGGCAGGCCGCCCCGCGCTCGGCGGACGATAATGTGGGCTTTGTCTCTATTTTCGATGGGAAGACACTGACCGGCTGGGATGGCGACCCGAAATTCTGGCGGGCGGAAAACGACGCGATTGTCGGGGAAAGTACGCCAGAGAATCCGGTGACGCGTAACACTTTTCTGATTTGGCGGGGCGAAACGCTAAAAGATTTCGAATTGAAGACTGAATTTCGGATGAGTGGAACCAACAGCGGCATTCAGTTTCGCAGCCGTGAGATTCCGGAAGTCGGAAAATGGGTCCTTGGCGGCTACCAAGCCGACATGGATGCCAGCAACACCTACACCGGCGGGATGGGCGAAGAGCGGGGCCGGCACAACGTCATGGTCCAACGCGGGGAGATGATCCGAGTCACCGAAGAGGACGACTATAAGCTTTTGGGGGTTGTGGCCCATCCGGACGAAATTGCGCGAAGCTTCGTCCTGAACGGCTGGAATACCTATCACATCATCGCCAAAGGAAATCTGATGATCCAGATCCTCAACGGGCGGGTGTCCGTGATCATGATCGACGAGGCCGAAAAGGCCCGGGCGATGGAAGGTGTGCTCGGCCTGCAGATGCACACCGGATCGCCGTTCAAGGTCGAATACCGGAATCTCCTTTACCGAAAACTCTAAAATACTCCGTCGACGGTCGCCGAGGCGGCTCGCTTTCCAATGAAGGCAGGGCGTTGCAGGCGCACGGAAAATATCCACGACGGTTTGTCCAAATTTCTCCATTCGAGGGAAGTAAAGGACGATGCAAATCCCGGGATTCCCTTACCGGACTGATTTTTGGGTGCGGACGCCGTGGCGACGCTGGTCGCCGGTCACGTCTCCATCACGATCAGTTCGTCCCCCACCACCCGAGTGCTGAAGAAGGTTTTTCTCCACGCTGTAACTACCCCCCCAACCCTGGCTGCAACAGCTTCGGCCAAACTCCACCGCCGCTGTGCGGAGCGAGCGTGCTACTCGCCACGGTGCGATTGCCACGCTCGCTTCCCTTTTTTTCTACCCCTATGAATACTCCAAGTAACCCGTCCGCGCGCGTTAGACGCGCCCTTTTTCGTGCGCCACTCGCGCACGTGCTTTGGTCGTTCGGCTTGCTGTCAGCCGCAGCGCAGTCCGTTCCACCGTCAGCGACACAAACCGCCGCAAGCATACCCGTTCCCACCACCGCGGAAGTGAGTTCGGGCGACACGACCACCAAAAACGCCGCAGTCGTGCTCTCACCCTTCGAGGTTAACGATGCGCGCGACAACGGGTTTGCCGCCGCCAGCGCGGTGGCCGGCGGCCGGCTCGCGATCGACCTGAAAGACACACCAGCCTCTTATTCGGTTTTGAACCGGGAGTTTCTCGACGCGCTACAAATCACCGCGCTCGAGCAGGCCGCCGATTGGGCGCCCAATACCACCCGAGTCCCTGACAACGGCCACGAAAACTCTTTCGGGGGCGCCGTCCTCGTCGCGATCCGCGGGGTGGCAGGTTTCTTTGCGCAGCGCGATTTCTTCCCGATGGAGTTCAATTTCGACAGCTATAACCTCGACCGCAT
>JBDSSU010000582.1:0-16705 GCA_039928635.1 Opitutaceae bacterium
GTGATCACATCTGACGTCTCCGTGATTACGCCGTCGTTGATTTCGGCAATGTAGTTTTCCGGCAGTTTCATGATGGCGGCAACCGCTGTGTTCACCTGGTCGCTGGAAAACCCGGGATTGGCCGCGAGAGTCCAGTTTCTTGCCTGCCGCTGCAGCGAGATCGCGTCATTTTCACCCTTGAACGGAGCGAAATCCACCCGCCCAGTTCGGGTGGCAAAGATCGCGCTCTGACCGGCGCGAGAGTTAATCTGGCTGGTTTCGTATTTGTTAAGCCGCAGCACCAGCTTTTCGCCAAGGTTGAAGGCGATCCCGTAATCCTTGCCGACGGAAGAAGGATTGGGCAGTTCCTTGAGGGTGATGGTTTTCGCAGGCGTTTCGGGGCGGAAGCTATCAGACTCGTTGTAAAACGCCGTCATGCCGCTGAGGACACCGGCGAGCGTTCCCCGGATTCCGCTGCCGGAACGTGCACGTTCGATTCCGCTCCAGCCGCGAAATGGTTTCACGACGATTCCCTTCGTGGTGGTCTCACCCGAGCGCAACGCCCAGACGCCATCGCCATCGGTGAGGTCGTTGTCAGGCACCCAGCCGTTCATGGCGACATAATCAAACTCGTACCCGTTGGGTAACAGTCGGGATGGTCGCTGGTTCTTGTTATAGTTTTCGTCCTCGCGCTCGCCGTAGGTCGTGATGATCCGATTGCTGAGCAGACTGCTTTGCAGCATCCATCCGCGGGTCTTGATCAGGTTAACGCCGGCGCTACCGCCGCCGCTTCCTTCATTGATGGCCGAGCGACCGAGGGTGGCGGTTTCCGCCACCCATGAATTCGCGGGATAGGTGTTCACGCCACCATTCGCAGCGTTGTACCAGTTGAACGTGTAGTTGCCGTAGGCGATGGGACTCGGAGCATAGTCGACGTTTCCGCCCTGATTGTCTCCGACGTAGAAGTGGTAGTAGTTGCGGGTCGCGGTCGGGGAGGCGGTGCCGCTTTGATTACCCTTCGGCTGACCCGCGGGGGCGTACACCACATTGTCAGTGAGCATCGCGTCGCGAAAACGGTAATTAAAGCGTTTGGTTTTCCGTTCCTCGTAATAACCCAACAACTGATGCCGCCCGACCCACTTGGTCCATTTGTTGGAATTCGAAAAGTCGAGGATGTAGGCAAGCTGTCCGCGGTAGCTGTCGCGTTCGGTCGGCGTCTCCGAAGTGACGGGCTGGCCTACGCCCACGTAAGGGCGGCCGAAATAGGGATTCGTGCGGCCATCCAGCAACTTCGTGTTGGGGTCAATGTAGAGATAGTAACTCGCGCTCGTGGCAGAGGCCTGACCGACGACATTGGCATTCGAACGATCAGCATCCTCGCGCTGCCAGGCGAACTGGGCGGCCAGCTTGTGCCGCTCGGTGTTGATCAAGAACTGCTCAACCTCGACCGTGTAAGTTTCAACCTGATCCTTCAGGGAATTTGGCGCACCGAGATTGATGCTCGAATAATCGTAAACGTCGCGGCTGGAAACGCCGGCCAGAGTGGAAAACAGCGGGCGGCCGGTGCGCACCGGTTCCGCCACCGATTCCAGCAGACGAGTGGAGCTGCCGCTGTTGTTCGGACCATTGGTCGCAGTGGCGGCCGGGAGACGGCCCACCTGCCAGAGCTCAATACCGTTATTGACGAATAAAATCGGGTTATCGAAATTCTGGCCCGCCAGGCCCGTCGGATTCGTGTTTCCCGTCAGGACCGTGGTCACGCCGTTCACCGTCACGGCGTTCGCAATGGGGTCCCAACTAGGGCTGCCAATCGACTTCCAATAAGAGATGGCGTCGCGCGGGGTGACCGCGGTGGCGCGCGTACCGGACCCATGATAGGAATTGAATGAGGCGCGGATCGAGGTGTCCTTGAACGGATGGTACCGCAGCATCGCGTTGAAACGGCGCGAATCGAAGCCCGAAGGTTTCTGATTCCATTCATCGTGCTGATAGACGCCGCTCATGCGCAGGCCCAGCTTGCCACGAATGATGGGGCGATTGATGTCGAGACTCGTCCGCCAGCCACCCGTATCGTCGAAGCGAAAGGAGGCGGACGTGGACTCGCGGGAGAAATTCGCGGTGGCCGCCACGAGATTGACCGTGCCCGAACCTTCGCCGAGACCGAAGATACTCGAGTTCGGACCGCGACTGATCTCGACGGCGTCGATGGCGCTGGGATCCACCGGAACGCGGCCGCTGGTGGCAAATCCGCTCAGCGACATGTTCGCGGCGCCGATACCGCGAACGCGGTTTGCGCCTTGGGGATTGTTTTGAATCTGATCCGTGACCATGCCGTTACGATCGACTTCGAAGGCGGTGTAGTTGCCCGTGCCCTCGGTGCTCGCCTCGTAATTGAAGATGTCGTTGATATCGAGCATCGCGAAATCTTCCATCTGCTGCTTGGTCACGACCGAAATGGAAGACGCCAGATCTTCGAGTTTCGTATTCAGACGAGTGCCCGACATGGTGCTCGACGCATAGTAGCCATTGTTCGACTCGCGCACTTCGAAGGGAGAAAGCTGCACCGCGGCCTCGCCGGACGCGGCCCCTGGGGCCGCCGGCTGCACCGCGGCCGCGGCTTTTGCTTCATCGGCCTGCATGACCGCGAGCTCCGCGGGGTCCAGGCGGCCATTACTGTTGGCGTCGTAGCGTTGAAGCTGCGCGGGAGTCGCGCTGGCCGGCGCTTGTTGAGCCCAAGCGAGCGAAGTCGCGGCGAGCAAAGCGACCCCGGGCAAAAAAAGCCGGGGACGCTTCAGACAGGTAGTGTCATTATAGTTCATGGTGTTCGGGGTACTGGGTTGAGGGAAATAAATCAGCGTGGGTAACACGGAAACGCGCCGGCGAATCGGAAATGCCGGTACGGGGGAGCACTACCTATCCCAGCACTGAGCCGGTAAGGCAGGGCGGCAGCTGCGCCCAAGCTGCGAGGTGGCGGAGAGCGACGCGAAGCGCGGGCAAAAAACCAAGGGCGCGCCGCAACGGCGAAGGTATCCAGTCGTGGTCATGGCAGTCATGTTGGCGATGTAAGGTGATCTCAGCTTTAGGCGTGCTGAAACGAGCGGGGTGGCTCGGCAACGTCGGGGTGGGACGATCGGCTTAGGGAGCAATAGGAGTATATCCGGGCCGGTCAAATCTCCGGAGTGATTAGGAATTCGGACAGACCACTTCCCAACAAAGCGACGGCTGTGAATCCGGCCTTGAAAGCGCACGACTCAGGAACACCGTGCGGCTACCCCTCATGAAAACCCTTCCCTCCTCCGATTCCTTCGGCCGCCGCGAATTCCTCACGCGAGCCGGAATGGCCACCGCGGCAACGCTTCTTGCCCCGGCCTATTTGGGTGCCGCGGCCGCACCGGTTCCACCCGGCCCGACGCCAGCGAATCCCAGCCGTGGCACCACCTACGACATTGGCCTTTTGGAAAAATGGTTTTTCGACGGTGGCGACGGCGGTTCGCTGAAGTACACCCCGGATCAAATGGCGCAGACGCTCGACGAAATCGGTTTGGATCTCGAGCTGACGTTGCGGAAGAACGGACACATCACCCCGGAAAAAGCGCCCGACGAACTTCCCGCGATGGCGGCCGCGCTCGCGAAAAAAAATCGGCGCATCCTCTGGCTGGCCCTCGACACCGTTCGACCTGATGAACCGCACTGGGAAAAAGCCCTTCGCGTCGGGAAACAACTCGGCATCCCCCAATACCGCCACCGCGGCTTCCAGTACGATTTCAACAAGCCGCTAAAACCGCAGCTCGCGAATTTCCACAGCATGGCCAAGGAGTTCGCCGTGGCGAATAAGGAGATCGGCATCCAAGCCGTGTACCAAACCCATGCCGGCGCCCGAGCGGTGGGCGCCACCGCCTGGGATCTCGATCAGGTCCTCGGCGATATTGACCCGAAGTTCTTCGGCGTCGCCTTCGATACCCGCCACATCATGGTCGAGCAGGGCTTGGCCTGGCCGCTATCGATTCAGCTCCTGGCCCCGCGCATCGTCGCTCTCTGCGTCAAGAGTTTTAAATGGGACGGCGACCAACCCGTCGAAGTGCCCCTCGGTCAGGGCCGGGTGAAAAAAACCATCGTCGATCAAGTGATCGCCGCCCACGGCGGACCGCTGCCGATCTGCATTCACAACGAATATTTCAAAGACGCCGCGGGAAAACTTGCGCCCGTCCCTTTCGCGCAACGCGCGTCCATCGTCGAAGCGTTCCGCGCCGACGCCCGCGTGCTGCGCAACTGGCTCGCCTAAGTTTTCTCACCGCCCCACCCGTAAAACCCAGCAACCCCTCATGCCTTCGTTCCCTCTTTTCCCTCGCGCACTCGCGGCAGCGCTGCTCGCCGTCGCCACCGTTTCGGGACAGACCCCAACGCCGTCGGCCACTCCGACCGCTGCTCCCAACCCTGCGGCGGCCGCACCGGCACGGGGACGGGGGACGCAAACTCCACCGGTCATCTCCCCGGAAATTGCCGCGGACCGCCGCGTCACCTTTCGGCTGCGTGCACCCAACGCCAAAGCGGTGAGCGTTTCAGGACAATTCTTAAAAGAACGCGCCGCGATGACGAAGGACGACACTGGCCTCTGGACGGTCACCGTCGGCCCGGTCGAACCAAACGTCTACGAATATAGCTTCAACGTCGACGGCGTGAGCATGGTCGACCCCGGCAGCCCTGCGATCAAACCGATGCGCAATCCCCGGACGAGCATTTTGGAAATCCCCGGCACGCCTGCTCTCGTACACGATTTCCAAGACGTCCCGCACGGCAAAGTCACCCTGCATTGGTATGCCTCAAAATCGCTGGGCCGCCGCCGCGCGCTGCAGGTTTATACGCCGCCCGGTTACGATGCGAATCCGACCGCGCGTTTTCCTACGCTCTACCTCTTTCACGGATCCGGTGACAACGAGGCGACGTGGGTCGCGCATGGCCATGCTCACTGGATTCTCGACAACCTGATCGCCCAACGTCGCGCGCAGCCGATGATCGTCGTGATGCTGGACGGCCACGCGGTGACCCCGGGTCCGGGACTTGCGCGCAACGCGAATCTCATCGCGTTCGAACGCGATCTTCTGGAGGACGCGATGCCGCTCGTCACTGCGAACTATCGCACGCAGGAAGATGCCGCCAATCGCGCGATCGTTGGCCTCTCGATGGGCGGTGGAGAGTCGTTGAACATCGGCCTGAAACACGCCGACCGCTTTGCCTGGGTCGGCGGAATGAGCAGCTCCGTGGGCGACACGGCCTCCCTGTTGGACGACGGTGCGGCTCTAAACCGCAAACTGAAATTGCTTTGGATCGCGTGTGGGAAAGAAGACTCCCTGCTGAAGGCTAACCAGGATCTGGATGCGGCGCTGACCGCCAAAAATGTCCGCCACGAATTTCACGAAACTCCGGGCGCCCACACTTGGCCGGTTTGGCGCGGGTATCTCGCGGATTTTGTACCCAAGCTGTTTAAGCCGTAGTTAACCGCGCCGCGGCGGCGGCATCCCGGTGTGTTTCCACACGCGGGATCGGTCTAAATGATGCGAGCGGGGTTACTCTCACCCGAGGGGGCGACGAGAAGGCACCCGTCCCACCTCTAAAGCGCACCATCCACCTTCAGGGCGGCGGCTTCTTCGACACCAGCCCTTTGGACTTCGTGGTTTCCACGATCTCCTTTTTGACGAGCACCGCGGTTTCTTTTGGCTCCACCGGCTTGTGGTGATTCAAGCGGTAAGCCCGGACAAATTCCGCTCCGTAGAATAAAATTGCGCAGGAATAGTAGATCCAGATCAGCAAAGCGACGAGGGAGCCCGCCGCGCCATAAGACGACGCGATCGTCGAATGACCGAGATACAGCGCGATGAGAAAACGCCCGATCGTAAACAGAACCGCGGTGACAAATGCGCCGAGCCAGACTTCTTTCCAGCGCACGCGAACGTCCGGGAGAACTTTGAAGAGCAGGGCAAAAAGTACCGTGATCACCGCGAGCCCCACCGTTAGGTCGAGACCGCGCAGCACCCAGGGCGCGACCGGAAACCAGCCCTTCGCCAGCGTCACCATGGCAGTCAGCGTGGTCGAAAGCACGAGCGAGCTCAGCAGCAAAAATCCCACCGTCAGCACCATCGCGAACGAGATGAGCCTCTGCACGGCCATCACGACCCAGCCGCTGCGACTGGGCTTCGCCATGACGCCCCAGATATCGTTCAACGATCCCTGCATTTGCCCGAACACCGTGGTCGCCCCAATCACGAGCAAGACGATTCCGATGACCGTCGACATCCAACCTTTGTTCTCGAGTGCGTTTGCCTCCATCGCCTTCTGAATCACCTCGGCGCCGGACTCGCCAACGAGCTGCGTGACCTGCGACGAAAACTGCTTCTGGGCGAGTTCCTCTCCATAGAAAATTCCCACCAACCCCACCGCGATGATCGTGATCGGAGCGAGTGAGAACAGCGTGTAAAAGCTGACCGCCGCGGAATGCTTGAAAGCGTTGTCGGCATTCCAGGCTTTCGCGGCGTCGAACAGGATCTTCAACCAGCGGGGCATCCTGCACTCGTCCGCTTCCGCGACCAACAGTTCCGCGGTTTGATGCAGCGAAAGCCAAATGCCGAGCTGCAAACTTGTACCCGCCATGCACGTTTTGGCCAATGCCACCGAAAATGGGTTTCAAGCTCCACTCTCCCGAAACCAACACCGAGTACGCGATCGATGTGGTCGCCTCACGTCGACGACCGTCCACCAGCTCGCCGCCGGCCATCCTTTTCCTGGACGGTGATAATCAGTTTCAAGCAGCGGTCACTGCCTACCGGAGACTTCGCCAGGCGCGCCGCATTCCCGAGCTCGTTCTGGTGGGGATCGGCTACGGCGCAGGTTATGGAAAACCGGCCAACCGCCGCGGCCGGGATTACACGCCGACGGCGCATTCCGACGAGCCAGAGAGCGGGGGTGCGGACGCGTTCCTGAAATTCCTCCAGAAGACCCTCTGGCCGGAACTCGAGCGTCGTTACGCGCTGCACCCGAAAGTACGGGGCATCGGCGGACACTCTTTGGGTTCACTGCTCGTGCTCCACGCCTTGTGGCGGCGTCCGCTTTTCTTCACTCACTATCTGGCAAGCGCGCCTTCGATCTGGTGGGACGGCCGCAGCATCTTGAAAATCGCCGCGCGAAGGCGCGCGCGGGAGGCCGCACTTCCCGCGCGGCTTTTCCTCAGTGCCGGCGAACGCGACTCTGAATCGATGCTGGTGGATTTGACCCTGCTGGAGCGCCAGCTCGCCGTTAAACCGTTCCGCGGGCTCGCCGTGACGTCGCGGCGATTCCCGAAACGCGATCATTACAACGTGATGCCCGACGCTTTTGGTACCGGACTCGCCACCTTGTTGGGGGACGACGCGGGCTGAGGGCGCCGCGCCTCAGCCGAGATGTTTCCGCAAGATCCGCCGCAGAATGGGGCGTACCGTCCGCGCAAGTACCGGGTTCGCATACCCGATCCATGCCACCGCCGACGTCGTGTCGAGCAACACCGAGAGTGGCCGCCCGTCTGGCGTTTCGACGATGCCCCCCGCTTCCTGCAGCAGCAGCGCCGTGCAGATATCGTAAGGGTGGCAAACCAATGACGAATCATAGCCCAGCTTCGCCAACACCCGCGGTCGCAAATCACCGATCATGCGATCGTGGCCAACCAGCAGTTCGTAGATCTGCCCGCCCGTCGTGATGTATTGATCGTCAAACACGAGCGGCGAATTCGAGGAGCCCAGGCCGTAAAGCTCGTCCCATAACTCTTCTTCGATCTTCCCCACCAGCGATTTGCCTTCGGGGAAAAATTTCGCGAACGACGCAAAACCGTGCCTGAAGTCCTTCGCCTGCGAAGGACGCAAGGCGAGCCGACGCCGCACCCGGCTGCGCAGATCGAAACGCTCCGCCACCACGCCCTTTGGCCCGGCTCCTCGAACGACGCTCATCTGATCCGAGGCCCAGTGCTTGCTCGTGGGCAGCTCGGTCATGGCTGCCACGACGATGTCCCGGAGATTGGTTCGCACTCCCCGTTGCGGCGCCAGCGCCGTGAGAATCCACGCGCTCCGCTTGTCGTACATCAGGTTTCGCGTGCCATCGATCGGATCGATGATGCACTTGAAAATCGTGCGGGCTCGCGCGGTGCCGCGCGGAAACGTCACGAGCTGGTCGTCTTCGATTCCCTCCATCACCAGTTCCACCGGCCAGGTGCGCGGCCAATGCTCCTCGAACCACGCGAAGATCGCTTCTTCGCTCAGCCGGTCCACGTGATAAATCGTATCGGCCGCCGTGACCGCCGCGATTTCCGCAAAACGCCGCGCATCCCGATCGCGCGCCGCGATCAGCTTGTCACGAATATCGTCCTGTAAGGCGCACAGCAGCCGGCGCGCGCGGTTAAGCTGAGTTGGGGTGATCATGGTTCATTCTTCATCGTGCGCGGCGCTGAGCGCCACTCACCAAAAACCGTTGCAGCAGAATAAAACCGAGGATGAGGACGCCCACGACAATGCGCATCCACCACGAGCTTAACCGCCCATCAAACAGAATCGCGGCCTGAATGGTCCCAAAGATTAAAACGCCGAACCACGTGCCCAAAACATGCCCCCGGCCGCCGGAAAGGAGCGTGCCGCCAATCACGACCACCGCGATCGCGTCGAGCTCGAGCCCGACCCCTTTACTCGAATCCCCCGAGTTGGTGTACAGTGTCTGCGCAATGCCAGCGAACGCGGCGGCGAAACCATTTACCGCGTACACCGCGATTTTCGCGACCCCCACAGGCAGTCCCATGAGCAACGCGGACTGCTCGTTTCCGCCGATCGCGAATAAGGTCCGGCCAAACCGGGTGTGGTGTGCGACCAGATAGCCAATGCCCGCCACCGCCACCAGGAGCAGGGCGTTGAACGAGAGATGCATCGAGCCTGCCAGCGGCAGATCGAAACCCGACAGCCGGTCATAGAGCGGAGTCTGGATCGCCACCGATTCCGTGCTCACCCAAAAACCCATTCCTCGCGCGAGAAACATCCCGGCGAGCGTGATCAAAAAGGGCGGCAATCGGAATGTGTGGATCAGCGTCCCCATGCTCGCGCCAAAAAGAGTCCCGATCAGCAGCGCCACGATCCAAGCTGCACCCGCCGACACGCCCCGTCCGATGAGGGTCGCCACCAAAATCGACGTGAACCCAATCACCGCACCGATGGAAAGGTCGATGCCACCGGAAAAAATGACCAGCGTCATTCCCACCGCCGTGATGCCAAGCACCGCGTTATCCGAAAGCAGATCCGCCACGACTCGCCCCGAGAAAAACCCTTCGTAGAAAAACGCGGCGACCCCGAAGAGCAGGCAAAAAATCACCCCCGTCGCCAGGAGCGGCAACTGACGCCCAGCCAGGACCGCGGGCGTTCTCATGCGCTGGCCTTTGCGCTGCGTCGTGCGAGGCGCCTCATCCCGTGGCGAAACTTCTCTGACTGCAGCAGCGATACGCCGATGATGAGCAGCGCCTTTGGCACCGGCGCCACCGCGGGTGGCACTCCGAGGTTATACATCGTGGTGGTGAGCGTCTGAATCAGGAGCGCACCCAGGAAGGAGCCGAGGATCGAAAAACGTCCGCCCGTCAGCGCGGTTCCACCCACGACCACGGCGAAAATCGCGTCGAGTTCCGCATTCTCTCCCAAACGATAAGCGTCGCCGGCCCGGATATTCGCCGCGGCCAACACTCCCGTGATGCCCGCACATGCTCCGGAAAAAACGTAGACCAACGTTTTCACCCGCGCGGCCGGCAGCCCTGCGAAACGACTGGCCGTTTCGTTATCCCCCACCGCTTCGACGAACAACCCCATCGCGGTACGGCGGAGAAAAAAATGCGCGGCAAGGTAGGCCGCGATCACCAGCAGCGGGGCGACGGGCAGACCCAGCACAAAGCCGTTCGCGAGCAAATCAAAGTGGCGGTGGGTGATGAAGACGACCTGTCCGTCCACCACGAGCTGCGCCAGCCCGCGGCCTGCCACCATGAGGATGAGGGTCGCCACAATCGGCTGGATACCGAGTCGCGCCACCAACACGCCGTTCGCCAAACCAGCGGCGAGACCGATGCCGAGGGCCGCCGCGATCGTGAGGATCAACCCATGGCCGTCCCGCAGCAGAATCGCACACAGCGCACCCGCGATCGCCACGATTGAGCCAACCGAAAGATCCACGCCGCCCGTGGCGATGACCAGCGTCATGCCGAGGGCCAGCAGCATCGTGCGCGAACCCTGGGTAAAGATGTCGACCGGCGTTCCGTAAAGATGACCGTCGAGCAGCGTCACGCTCAAAAATCCCGGCGTCTTCAGCACGTTGAGCAGGATCAATCCGGCAAGGCCCGCCATGAGCCAAATCAAAGGCGAGCGCGGCCGCTGCGGGGGCACATGAGCGTCAGGTCGGCTCATGCGTCCCCGCCATCATTTCCATGAGTCGTGAAGGTGACAGCTCCGGCCCGGAGACTTCGCCCGCCGAACGGCGTTCGCGGAGAACGAGCACGCGTGAACAGTTGCGGACGATCTCCTCGATTTCTGACGAGATGAGCAAAACGGCGAGGCCCTCCCCGCGCAGCCGGCCGATCAGCTGTTCGATTTCCTCTTTCGCGCCGACGTCGATCCCCCGCGTCGGCTCGTCGAGAATGATGAGTTCGGGCTGCGTCGCCAGCCAGCGAGCCAGCAGGACTTTCTGCTGGTTTCCCCCGGAGAGATTCTTCAGCGGGGTCTCAGCGTCGGGAGTTTTGATCCGCAGCGCGGCGATGTAGTGGGCGCAGAGTTTTTCCTGCTCCGCCCGCGGCAGGTTGCGCCAGCAACCCCGTTTCGCCTGCAGCGCAAACAAGAGATTCTCGCGCACCGAAAGATTCGGCATGATCCCTTCCGTCTTCCGATCTTCGGAACAGAACGCGAGCCCGAGGCGCACGGCGTCACGCGGAGCGGCGAGCCGGACGCGTTTCCCCTTGAAGAAGATTTCGCCGGCATCGGCGGCATCGATTCCGAAAAGCAGCCGCGCGGTCTCAGTGCGACCCGAACCGAGTAAACCCGCGAGTCCGGTCACTTCACCACGACGCAGCGTGAGATCGATCGGTTGGATCGCACCACGGCGCGCCAGGCCGCGCGTTTGCAGGAGCGGCGGAGCGTCATCGTCCTTCTGCAGCGGCCGCTCGATTTCGCTGCGTCCCGCTTCATCCTTCACGTCGCGCCCGAGCATCTTGCCGACGAGCGCCAGCCGTGGCAGCTCCGCGGTTGCAAACTCCCCCACGAACTCTCCGTTCCGCAAAACCGTGATCCGATCGCTCACGGCATAAACCTGCTCGAGAAAATGCGTCACGAACACAATGCCGAGCCCATCACCGCGCAGCTGGCGCATCACTTTAAAGAGTTCGCGAACTTCTTTGTCGTCGAGGCTCGCCGTCGGCTCGTCGAGCACGAGCAATTTGGCGCGAAGATCGAGGGCCCGGGCGATGGCCACCATTTGTTGGAGGGCCACGGAAAGTGAACCCAGTTCGGCATCGACGTCGCATTCGATCTCGAGGCGGGCCAGCGCGACGCGAGCGTGGCGACGGATCGCCCGCCAGTTCACAAAACCGAATCGCCCCGGCTGCCGGCCGAGTGCGATGTTTTCCGCGATCGAAAGTGCCGGGATCAGATTCACTTCCTGGTAAACCGTGCTGATCCCAAGGCGCTCGGCGTCTCTGGGCGATGAGGGCTGGATGCGCCGGTCCGCGAGTGCGATCGAGCCCTCGTCCGGAGAATGCACGCCCGTGACAATCTTGATCAGCGTCGACTTTCCGGCGCCGTTCTCGCCCAACAACGCGTGGATCTCCCCGGTGCGAACGCTGAAATCGACCCCCTTCAGCGCAGTGACTCCGGGGAAACTTTTGGTGATCCCACGAAGTTGAAGCAAGGGCTGGTGGGTCACAGGACTGATTCTGTCATTCTGAGCGGAGCGACGAACCCTGCTGATGAACGCCGCGCTGATTGTCATTCTGAACGCAGTGAAGGATCCACCGGGACAATCGCACCCCGCCATGGGTCACGCAGCTGCTACTGGAACCTTCGCTTCGCTCAGGATGACAATCGGGCGGTTGAGGGAGGTAGTTCATCGGACGATTCACCCAACGCCTCGCGTTGGTCCCGGTCTGAATGGCGAACCGAAAACGAAGCCGTGAGCTCAATACTTCCGGTTCGGAAGCAGCAGCGCCGCGTTGGCGCTGTCGATCACGATATCGGTGTTCAACATTTTCTTCGGCACCTTCTCGCCTGCGATAATTTTTTGGACGAGGTCGAACACCAGCGGCCCAAACAACGGGTTGCACTCCACCGTGCAGTTCAGTTTCCCGTCGGCGACGGCCTGCACCGCCGGGCGCATCGCATCGATGCTCACGATCGTGATATCTTTGCCGGGCTTGAGGCCCGCTTCCTCGATGGCCTGAATGGCGCCCAACGCCATCGAGTCGTTGTGGGCGTAGACGATGTTGATGTTCCGTCCGTGCTTTTTCAGAAACGCCTGCATCACCTGTTTCCCACCGCTCAACTCGAAATTGCCGCTCTGCGAATCGATGATTTTCAGGCCCGGCGATTTCGTGATGGCATCGGCGAAGGACTTGCGCCGTTCGTTCGCGGGCGCGGAACCCGGGGTGCCCTGCAATTCGACAATATTGCCTTTGCCATTGGAGAACTTCGCCAGCCACTCGCCCGCCATCTGCCCTTCCTTGTAGAAATCCGAGCCGACAAAGGCCAGGTACAGCGACTCATCGGAAGTCGCGATGCTCCGGTCGCTCAGGAGGACGGGGATTTTTGCTTTTTGCGCCTCGCGCAGCACCGGCTCCCAACCTGTCTCCACAATCGGCGCGATGACGATCACGTCCACGCCTTGGGTGATGAACGATTTCACGGCGCGGATCTGATTCTCCTGTTTGCCCTGGCCGTCGGAGAACTTGAGATCGACGCCGCGCTTCGCCGCCTCGGATTTTATCGATTCGGTGTTGGCCGTGCGCCAGTCACTCTCCGCGCCGGTCTGGGCGAAGCCCACTTTCATTTTCTTCGGCTCGGCCGCCGCCAGCGTGAGCACGGGCAGCACAAAAACGAACAGCCAGCGAAACGCCGGGCGGGAGAACGAAAAGGAGGCAGGCGATTTCATAAGATCAGGGAGGGGTTACTGAGGCGCCAATCAGGGTTTCGCCGCGGGGGATGCAAATCCGAAGTGAGATGAGCGTTCGACGACCGTCGACCGGAACGGCTAGATCACCGTGCCGGGAGGAATCGTCATTCCCTTTGGCACCACGAGCACGCCATCGCGGATGATCGCCGCGCCATTCGCGTAAGACCCATCCGCCTTGCCCACCGCGGAAATCACGCACCCATCGCCAATGCGGGCGTTCTTATCAATGATCGCATGGGTGATGTGACAACCCTTGCCGATCCCCAGCCGCGGCCGGCTTTCCGTGACGTTCTCGGCCAGTTGGGCGGGCGTTTCGTAGTAATCCGCCCCCATCACGATCGTGTCTTCCAGCACCGAGCCTTCGCCGATGAAGCAGCGCACTCCCAGCACGCAATGTTTCAACGAAGAGTCAGTGAGGATGGATCCATCCCCAATCACGACGTGGTCGATGGCGCACTTGTTGAGTTTGGCCGCGGGGAGATACCGGTCCTGCGTGTAAATCGGCGCCGAAGCGTCGAAAAAATCAAAGGGCGGCAGCGGTTGCGCGAGAGCGAGGTTGGCCTCGAAGAAGGCGTGCACGGTCCCGATATCCTCCCAATAGCCCTCAAAGATGTGGGCGTAGAGTTTCTTTTTCCCCAGCAAGCTCGGGATGACCTCCTTGCCGAAATCCGTCATCGTGTTGTCGATCGCTTCGGCCAGCGCCTGACGGTTGAAAACGTAGATGCCCATCGACGCGAGACACCGCTTTTCGTTGCACGGAGTGGTCAGCTTGGCCTCCAGCGTCGAACTCAAGGCGAGGCTCGCAATGATCTCGGGGTCCTTGGGCTTCTCGACGAAGCGGGCGATCGACAGGTCATCGTTCACCTGGGTGAGACCGAGACCGGCGACTTTGGAAACGGGGAAAGGGACGGCGGCGAGGGTGACGTCCGCACCGGTCGCAATGTGCTCTGCGATAATTTTTCGATAATCCATCCGGTAGAGTTGGTCTCCCGAAAGAATGAGCACGAGATCGTGGGGGGTGGACCGGAAGTGGACGAGATTGCGGCGGACCGCGTCGGCGGTGCCCTGATACCAGTCCGCGCTTTTCTCGGTTTGCTCGGCGGAGAGGATGTCGACGAAGCCGCCGCCGAACGGATCGAAATGGTAGGTGCTCTGGACGTGACGATGCAGCGAGGCAGTTTGAAACTGCGTGAGGATGAAGATGCGGTTGATGTCCGAGTTGATGCAGTTGCTGATCGGAATATCGACCAACCGATATTTTCCCGCCAGAGGAACAGCGGGCTTGCTCCGCTCGAGCGTGAGCGGCGAAAGGCGGGTACCGCGGCCGCCGCCCATGATCACTGCCAGCACACGTTTTTGAGTCATCATAACTATTCGGGGTTACGTCGTCCTAAATCCTTGCTCCACGTTTGCGCGGCTCGCTAACTTTCGCCAAACAAAATCAGGAAATAATATGTGCGGTATCGTCGGCTACGTCGGAAAACAAAAGGCAGCGGCCATCATTTTGGAGGGGTTGAAACGCTTGGAGTACCGCGGGTACGACTCTGCCGGGGTGTGTATTCTGCAGGGGGGAAAGCTCGATGTTGCGAAGAAAGTCGGGCGGGTTGAGGTGCTGGTGAAAGAGTCGGTCCGACATCATTTCAGCGGGACGACGGGCATCGGCCATACCCGGTGGGCGACGCATGGCGGGGTGACCGATGCGAATGCGCACCCTCACGTCAGCAGCGATGGCAAGTTTGCGATCATCCATAACGGGGTGATCGAAAACTACTCGCAGATTAAGAAATTCCTGGTCACGAAGGGTTACACTTTCCAATCGGAAACCGACACCGAGGTTCTCAGCAATCTCATCGCCTATCACTACGCGAAGCGGCCGGCTGATACCAATGGGACCAGCCAGTTCCTGGAGAGCGTCCGCCGCTCGCTCCGGCACGTGGAAGGCACCTACGGGATCGCGGTGCTCTGTGTCGATTTTCCCGCGGAGTTGGTCGCGGCCCGAAAAGCATCGCCGCTCCTCTTGGGCGTTGGCGACGCGGAATACATCATTGCGTCCGACGCCTCCGCCCTGATCAGCCGCACGCAAAACGTGGTGTATTTGAAAGACGGAGAACTGGTGCACATCACGCAGGCCGGTTTCTCGATCACCACTTCCGAGCAGGAGGATGTCGCGCCCGTGGTGGACCGGATCACCTGGTCAATTACGGATTCGGATCGGGGGAGCTACGCGCATTTCATGGAGAAGGAAATCTTCGAGCAGCCCACGGCGCTGGAGAATTCCATGCGTGGCCGCTTTTCGGAGGACGGGAGCACGGCGAATTTCGGCGGCCTGAACCTCACCGCCAACGAAATCCGGCAGATCGATCGCCTGATGTTCTGCGCCTGCGGCACCGCCTGGCACGCGTGTCTTGTGACCGAGCACCTGATCGAGCGCTTCGCGCGATTGCCCGTGGAGGTGGACTACGCCTCGGAGTTTCGCTACCGGAATTCCCCCCTCGACCGCAACACGCTGTTTTTCGTGATGAGCCAGTCGGGAGAAACCATCGACACTCTGGCCGCGCTTCGCGAAGCACAGCGTAAAGGCTATCGCGTGCTTGCGATCAACAATGTCGTGGGATCAACCATCGCGCGCGAGGCCGACGGAGGCATCTACCAGCACGTCGGCCCGGAGATCGGCGTGGCGTCGACGAAAGCGTTTACCTCGCAGCTTCTGCTGGGGGCGATGATCGCCCTCTACATGGCCCGGCTGCGCGACATGAGCTTCAGCGATGGGGTACTCTACGTAAATGCGTTGAAAGGCGCACCTGACCTGGTGCGAAAATCGCTGGAACAAGCTCCGCACCTCAAAGCCATCGCGAAGCGTTACGCGCATCACACGGACTTCCTTTTTCTCGGCCGGCTCTCGCTGTTCCCGCTCGCCCTGGAAGGCGCACTCAAACTGAAGGAGATTTCCTACATTCATGCCGAAGGTTATCCGGCCGCCGAGATGAAGCACGGGCCGATCGCCTTGATCAGCGAGACCTGCCCGAGCGTTTTCTTCGCGCCCAAGGGCGAGATCTTCAACAAGGTCGTTTCTTCGATGCAGGAGATCAAGGCGCGGAAAGGGCCGGTCATCGCGATCATCACGGAAGGTTCCGAACTACCGCCGGGCCTGGCGGACGAGATCATCACCATTCCGGAATGCCACGAGGCCGTGCTGCCGATCGTGGCGGCTGTACCGGTGCAACTGCTGAGTTACTATATCGCGGTGGAGCGGGCTTGCGATGTGGACAAGCCGCGCAATCTGGCAAAATCCGTGACGGTCGAATAACCGCCGTCGCATGAACGTCCATCCCACCCGCGAGGTTTTTCTAAGTCTCGCCACCCAAGGCAACGTCGTCCCCGTCTACACCGATTTGATGGCGGACTTCGAGACCCCGGTGTCCGCCTATGCGAAGCTGAAGGAAGCCGGACCGTCCTACCTGCTCGAGTCGGTCGAGGGAGGCGAACACCTCTCGCGCTACAGCTTCATTGGCTGCCGGCCCCGAAAGATCTT
>JBDSSU010000583.1:0-10033 GCA_039928635.1 Opitutaceae bacterium
CATGCTTTTTCACACGATTGACCAGGACGGCCTGAACATGGCGCTGATGTTACGCGACGTACCGATCAATGCCGCCGGGCCCGAGGGAATGGATTTTCTACCCGGCGGACACCTACTTTCGCACGCGGCGGGCGGCGCGAAACCATGGCGGGGCGGTTTTTTGGGCGATGCATTGCGGGGACGCCCTCCCGGCCTCGCGCAGAAGTCATTCTATAACTACGCTCAAGGGCCGCTACCGGTACTTTCTTCGACGACACTCGCATGGCGGCGGGCGGAACTTCAGCTCTCCGCATTGATTGGGCGATTCTATCGCCGCACCTGATGTTTACCGCCTTGTGAAAATCATTTTTCTTTGTGCCTCGCTTGAACCCGGACGCGATGGCGTCGGCGACTACACCCGCTATCTCGCTCGTGAATGTGCGAACCGTGGACACGAATGCACGGCGATCGCGTTGCACGATCCGCATGTGGCAAACGAAATTGACGCGGTCGAAGACGGCATCGCCATCGTGCGCTTTCCGTCGACGGAAAGCTGGTCGGGGAAACACATCGCGCGCATCCTATCGCGGATCCGGGAAAACTGGGGGGCGTGGATCAGCTGGCAATTCGTGGCTTACGGTTATCAACCGAAGGGGCTCATTCCCGCCGGGGTCCGGGAACTGGCGCGCAATCTTCATGGTCCGCGCTGCCACATGATGTTGCATGAACTCTGGATCGGCTTGGAGACCACTTCGCGACCGCGGCATCAGGCAGTTGGCTGGCTGCAGCGCCGCGGATTGCTGCGGCTGCTCCGGGACTTTCCGCCGGGAGTTCTGCACACTTCGAACCCGACTTATCAGGCGGAACTCGCGCGGCACGGCATCACCGCGAAGGTGCTCGGCCTTTTTGGCAATGTGCCTGTGACCGTGCCACCGGTCGGAGGATCGGAAGTGCTGACCCGCTTTGTCCCTCTTGCCAAAGGCGGCGCGCGCAACACGTGGTTGATCGGCGTCACTTTTGGAACGCTCCATCCCCAATGGCACCCGGAAGCCACGGTGGAGTGGCTGCTGGCCACCGCGAGCCGGCGTGGACTTCAACCCGCCATCGTGGCCGCGGGTCGGATTGGGGCACATGGCGCCGCGATCCTCGAGAGTTTCTCGCGACGAGGAGTTGTTGTATCCGTAACGGGCGAACAAGACGCCGCGACGATCTCGCAGCTACTGAGTTCCGCCGACTATGGCATCGCGCCGCACCCGTGGGCGCTAGTGGGCAAAAGCGGTTCCGCCGCTGCAATGGTGGAGCATGGCCTGCCGGTTCTGGTGCCGCGGGAAGACTGGCACCTGCGACACGTCGATTCCCAGCCGGTCGCCGCCACGGATCCGCTCCTGGTGCGCCTCACAAGCCTCGACGCGGATAAAACCGATGATTGGCTCGCATCGAAACGCACTCCCGTGGCCGCCCTTCCCACCATCGCAGCCAATTTCCTCAAAGCGCTGGACTCCAGCCAGCCCAGCGCGCGCACGTCTCTCGCGCCTTTCGAAGAGACCGCTCCCACCCGGATGAACTTTCTTTTTTATGTACCGCAAATGGCCGCTTACGGCGGGATCGAACGCCACGTCTGTGGATTAGCCCGCGCCGCTGCGGAGCGGGGACACCATGTGCTGTTTCTCACGACGAGCAATTCGCTCGGCCTCGATCTGCGCACGGAGCTCACCCATCCCTCCATTGTGTTTCGGGAACTCCCGCGGGCCCGGGAAAAAGCCGGGCTGATTTTGAAAAGCATGTGGCTGTTAAACCAGGTCCGGCAGAGCCGCAGTCGACCATGGGACGTGATCTATACGAATGGGCAGAGCGCGCTCTCGCGCGTCGTCTGGCGCGCCGCCGGAAAGGGAACGCGCATCGTTCACCATCACCACAACGCCGCGGATCCCGAGGAGCAGAAAACCTGGTCGGCGTCGTTCCGTCGCGTGCTGGAACGCGCCCCCGTTCTCATCGGCTGCAGCAACGCCACGAAAGAGGCGCTGAACGAGGCGGTCGGCCGGCGTGATGCGCGGTTCATGCCCTACCTCACCCGTTGTCCGGTGGAGAGTTCGCAAATCACGAACCGGCCGCCGCACCGTCCCTTGCGGTTTGGCTTCAGCGGGCGGCTGATTCCGGAGAAAGGGATCGATGCCATTCTCGCGCTGGCCAGCGATCCGGGGCTGATCAACATCGAGTGGCATGTGCATGGAGCGGGCGACGTCTACCCGCCGGAGCGTTTCGCGGGCAATCCGCGCCTAGTTTATCACGGCGCGTTTAATTCCGCGACGGAACACGCGGCGGCTTTGCTGGCGCTCGACGCTGCCGTGCTTTTTTCCACGCATAACGAAGGCATGCCGCTAAGCTTGATTGAAGCGATGTCGGCTGGTCTCCCTTGGATTGCGACGGATCACGGGGGAACTCGGGAGCTTGCCAGCTCGCCGATGAACTCGGTCATCGCCTCGCCCCGTCCGACCCTCGCCGAATTGGCCACCGACGTCCGGGTGCTGGCAGCGCGGATTTCCGCAGGCCAGACTTCGCGTATCGCCCAGCGCGCGGTGTACGATAAAACCTTCGCGCCGCCGGTGGTGGCGGCGCTCTGGCTCGAATTTTTCGAATCGAAATTCTGAGAACCTTCGCCACCGAGCTCGTGGTGCGACCCCAAGCCCCGAGCACGGCTGGCCCCGTTCATGATCCTCTTCACGCATCCCACCGGGAACGCCAATGTGCGCTACGCGGCTTTGGGGCTGTATCGCGCCGGGTTGCTGGAGGAATTCTGGACCTGCGTGAACTATCGCGCGCCTGCCGCGCTGCAGCCGCTGTTGCCGCAACGGTTGCGAGCACAGTTGCAGCGCCGCGCTTTTCCGGAAGAACTCACCTCCAGCATTCGCGCGCGGCCCTTTCGCGAAATGATGCGGCTGCTCGCGCCGCGAGTGGGTCTGCGCCACTGGGCGAAACATGAAACGGGGCGTTTTAGCGTCGACGCCGTGTACCGCGCCCTTGATCGCCAGGTGAGTCGGCGCCTTCAGGAAAAAACCTTTCGAGGGGTATATGCGTACGAGGATGGGGCGGAGTTTTCATTTCGGGCGGCCAAGGAACGCGGCATTCGGGCACTTTATGACCTGCCGATCGGTTACTGGCGGGCGGCGCGCGCGCTGTTACTCGAAGAAGCCGAACGCGAGCCGGAGTGGGCTGGCACGCTCAGCGGGAACCAGGACAGTGAGCAGAAAACCGCACGCAAAGACGCGGAGCTTGCCTTGGCCGACGTCGTATTCGTGGCGAGTTCGTACACGAAACAAACCTTGTTAAGTGCTCCCCATTTCAACGGAAACGTGGTCGTGGTCCCGTATGGTTCTCCCCGGCTACCGGCGGTCGCTGCGTCAGCCACCCCTGATCGCCGGCGAAGCGTGGTCGGAAAACTGCGGGTTCTTTTCGTCGGTTCCCTGGGCCAGCGCAAAGGACTCAGCTACCTTTTCGATGCCTGCCGGAAATTGGGCACAGGAGTCGAATTGACGATTATTGGACAGAAACCGTTGGAACCCTGCGCCATTCTCGATCGCGAACTCACGGCGGTGCGGTGGCTACCCACCTGTCCGCACTCGCAAGTCCTGTCTGAAATGGCGGCGAACGACGTGTTCGTATTTCCCTCTCTTTTCGAGGGCTTCGGTCTCGTGCTACTAGAAGCGATGGCAATGGGCTTACCGATCATCACCACCGCGCACACGGCCGGCCCTGATCTCATTCGCGACGGAGTAGAGGGATTTATCGTGCCCATTCGATCGGCACTTTCGATCGCCGAGCGGCTGGAGAAGTTGCGCCTGGAGCCGGCGTTGCGAGCTGCCATGGGTGAAAGCGCGAGACGTCGCGCTGAGGATTTTTCCTGGGAAGCGTACGGCGCGACACTTGCCGGTGGTGTTGCGCAAACCTTGGAAGACCGTTAGCGATTTCGGTCGGCAATGCATTTACGGTTAAAAGTTCTGATTTGGGTGTATGTGATCCTCCTCATCGTGGAAGGAGCGATGCGCAAGTGGTGGTTTCCCACGATGGCGGATCTGCTGCTCGTCGTTCGCGATCCAGTGCTGCTCCTGATCTATGCGCTGGCTTTGGCGGAGGGCGTTTTTCCCACCAGCAACCTGTTTGTCGGAGTAATCGCTGCGTTGGCCGGAGCATCGGTGCTGTTTTCTTTCATGGGAGGCCAGTCGAACTTGGTCGTGATCGCTTACGGCCTCCGCATTAACTACCTCCACCTGCCGCTCATGTGGGTCATGGGGCAGGTTTTTAACCGACGGGATGTCGAACGCCTGGGCACATTCTTCCTGCTGGTGGCAATACCCATGACTTTGGTCATGGTTTCGCAATTCCGATCGCCGATGAATGCCTGGATCAACCGCGGCGTCGGCACGGATGAGGGCGGACAGATTTTCGGAGCCGACGGGAGAATTCGTCCGCCCGGTCTCTTCGCCTTTATCACGGGCCCACAGCTGTTTTATCCGTTAGTCGCGGCTTTCTTCTTTGATCAGATCGGTGGCATGAAACGAATGCCATGGTACCTCCTGATTGCCTGCGGTGTCGCGATCGCGATTGCCCTCCCGGTCTCGATCAGCCGCACCGTGATGATCGCCACAGGAATCGTCGCAGTCGCATTCGTGGCGACTCTCCCGATGTCGTCTTCCCGGCTCACTTCGCTCGTACGTCCCATTATCCTCCTTTGCCTCGTTCTCGCCGCCTTGACCCAGATGCCGGTCTTCAAAGAAAGCACCGATGTATTCATGATGCGATGGGATCAAACGGCGATTGAAGCGGATGGAGCGGCTTGGGAGAGTCTGCTGGACCGCACCCTTCGCGCTTTCACCAACACAACGTATTTCTTGGAGCAGGCGTCGCTCTTCGGTGACGGCATCGGGATGGGCTCAAACGTGGGATCGAGGCTTACGACCGGGAGCGTGGGTTTTGGCCTGGCTGAGGAAGAATGGGGCAAAATCCTCCTCGAGCTCGGGCCAGTGCTTGGGTTGGCCTTTATCGCGTTCCGGATCTGGCTGACGTTTCACTTGGGAAGGGAGGCGTGGCGCGCGCTGCGTTACGAACGCGATGCATTGCCCCTGATGATTTGGGCCGCCCTGATGATCGCCATTCTGCAGGGTCAGTGGGCGCCCCCCACCGTGTTGGGATTCGCCGTGCTCGGCGGAGGATTGATTCTCGCCTCTTTGAATCGAGTGCCGGAAGCAGAAACGGACGAAGCCGAAGCAAGGGCGGCGACGGCGCACGCGGCGCCCGTCAGCTTTGGTCTGCCGACCCATGCTGCCCTTCCGGAAGCTTCCAATCGCCGCCCGCCGATCGTCATCCGCACCCTTCAAAAATGAAGGTGTTGCTGGTCGGTAACCTTGCCGAGGACCGGCAGGAAAGTATGCGTCGCTATACGGACCTGCTTGCTTCCGGGCTCCAGCGACGCGGTCACGCAGTCGACCGGCTCGCCCCCAGCCTTCAAGTGGCGAAGTTGCTCCGACCTTATCGTTACAGTGGCCTGCCCAAATATCTGGGCTACGTGGACAAATTCGCGTTCTTCCCGCGAAAACTGCGGAAACATCTCGCGCAGCAACCACCCGACGTCGTTCACATCACGGACCATTCCAACGCGGTCTATTTGCCGGCCACGCGTAGCATCCCGACCCTGGTAACCTGCCACGATTTGCTGCAAGTCCGCGCGGCGCGTGGAGAAATCCCCCAGCAACGCGTGGGGAATTTCGGGCGGCGCTATCAAGCGTGGATCCTGGGCAATCTCTCACACGCGACGTGCATCGCCTGCGTTTCCTCCAAAACTCAGCTTGATGCCGTGCGACTCACAGGCCTGCCCGCCAGCCGCACACGGGTGGTTCCGAATGCGCTCAATTATCCGTATGCGCGGCTTTCTCCCGAGTTCGCACGCGCCCGGATCACAAGCCTAGCTGCCTCCATGGGCATCGATCCGGCGCGCTTCATCTCCGCGCCGGGCGGATTCCTGCTCAGTGTGGGCGCATCCCACTGGTACAAGAATCGTCAGGGCCTCCTGTCGATTTATGCCGGATTGCGCCGGGAACTGTCTCCTCCGCCGGCGCTGGTCATGGTGGGAACGCCTCTTTCCGGAGCCGACTTGGAAAAACTCAACGCCTTGGGATTGGGCGAAAATCTCATTTCGTTTCCCGCTGTCTCAAGTGAGGAGCTGGAAGCGTTCTACAGCCTCGCGGAAGGACTTATCTTTCCTTCATGGGAAGAGGGTTTCGGCTGGCCCGTGGCGGAGGCTCAGGCCTGCGGGTGTCCCGTGTTCACCTCAGACCGTGCGCCGATGACCGAGGTCGGAGGGCGGGCAGCCGTTTATTTTGACCCCGCCGATCCGACCCAAGCCGCGCGTACGATCGCTGCCGCGTGGCCGCGTCGCACCAACCAACGGCAATTGGGATTGGAGGACTCCTCCCGTTGGAATAGCGATGCGATGTTCGACGCGTATGAGGTAATTTATCGAGAATTGGCCGTAAAGTCCGGCTGAGCCGCGGAATCTTTTCTGCCGCACTGCCCCATGAGAATCCTTCAAGTCATCTCTTCGCTCAACCCCGCTCATGGCGGTGTCTCGGCGTGCCTTGACGCGCTCACGCCGGAACTGGTTAAGCTCGGGCACACGTCCGAAGTGGTCTGTCTTGACGATCCTAACGAGCCATTCCTCGCCGCCTTCCCCGGACCGGTGCACGCGATCGGGCCAGCGCGATTTAGCTATCAATACTCGGCGCAACTTGTGCCCTGGCTGCGCCGCTCGGCTGCTCGCTTCGACGTGGTGGTGGTGCACGGCCTCTGGCAATTTCACGGATTCGCCGTGCATCGCGCGCTGGGGAGGAAGGGAGCTCCGCCTTATTTTATTTTTTCGCACGGCATGCTCGATCCGTGGTTTAAGCGCCAATACCCGCTGAAACACGTGAAGAAGCTGCTTTATTGGTGGCCGGCCGAACGCCGGATTCTGCGGGACGCCAAAGCCGTGCTCTTCACCTGCGAAGAAGAGCGGGTTTTGGCCCGGGGATCGTTTGCCGGTTACCGTTGTCGCGAACGCGTGGTGGCATTCGGAACGGTGGGCGCAAGCGGCGACAGCGCTGCCCAGCGTGAAGCGTTCTACGGCCAGGTACCGGCAGTCCGCGGAAAACCATTCTGGTTGTTTCTCGGCCGCATTCACGTGAAGAAAGGTGTCGATCTCCTGATCGAAGCGTACGCCAAAGTGGCCGCGAATGCGCGCGGCCCGCTGCCATCACTCGTCATTGCGGGCCCATGCAACGATCCCGATTATCTGCGCGAGTTGCAGGCGCGGGCGACCCGCTGCCCGCCGGGCAGTGTGATCTGGCCCGGCATGATTACGGGACCCGTCAAGTGGGGAGCACTTCGTGCAGCGGAGACATTCGTGCTCCCCTCTCATCAGGAAAATTTTGGAATCGCGGTCGCGGAAGCATTGTCGTGCGGAACACCCGTGCTGATCTCGAACAGGGTAAACATCTGGCGCGAAATCGAGACGGACTTCGCCGGATTGATTGAGCCGGATGACGCGCCAGGAACGACCCGGCTCCTCACGCGCTGGCGGGGGCTCGACGAAGTCACTCAGAAAAAAATGTCGGCCGCTGCGAACGCAAGTTTCGACCGGCGCTTCGCGATCAAATCCGTCGCGCTGAGCCTCACAGCCGTGTTGCGCGAGGAAACTTCGTCTAAAATCCACCTGCTCGAATGAAAATCGCGATCGTCCAAGGCGCATTTCTGCCCGTGCCGACCAGGCGAGGTGGCGCGGTGGAAAAGGTCTGGTTTGCCTTGGGTCAGGAGTTCGCGAAGCGCGGGCACGACGTCGTCCATTACTCGCGATTGAGTGACGGCCTTCCCGAAAGCGAAATGATCGCCGGTGTCCGCCACGTCCGGGTCCCCGGGGCCAACACACCCGCCTCCCTCCTTTCGCTGAAGTGGCAGGATCTGCTTTATACCGGGAGGGTGGCGAGAAAACTTGCCCGGGCGGACGTCGTGGCGACGAACACGTTCTGGGCGCCGCTGGTGTTTTCGCCGACCCGTCACGGACCGCTCTGGGTGCACGTGCAACGCTATCCGAAAGGCCAGATGATTCTCTACCGTCGTGCGGCGCGCCTGCAGACCGTTTCGAAGGTGATCGCTGATGCGATCATTCACCAGGCGCCGGCTTATCGCGCGCGAGTGTGCATCATCCCGAATCCGCTCCCGCCGCTGGTGACGCCAGCGGGCAACCCGCGCCGAGACCAGAACCTCATTTTATTTGTAGGCCGCCTCCATCCGGAGAAAGGTCTCGAACTGTTTCTCAAGGCAGCTCAGATCGCGCATCGCCGTACGCCGCAGCTGCGATTTCGCGTGGTGGGTCCCTGGGAATCGCGTTTTGGCGGTGGTGGAGAAAGCTTTCACCGAAAATTGCTTGAACTCGCCGCGCCCCTCGGATCGGCCGTCGAGTTTACCGGGCCGGTATTCGACGAAGCGGTACTCGCAGCCCACTTCGCGAGCGCCGCGATTTTCGTCTATCCCTCACTTGCTGCCAAGGGCGAGGCTTCACCCGTGGCGCCGCTCGAGGCATTGGCGAGAGGTTGCCCAGTTGTGATTTCAAACCTCGACTGTTTCGCCGAGACGATCGGGTTGGGCCTTCACGCGTGTCGATTCGATCATGCCGCGCCGGATGCCGCGGAAAAATTTGCCGCGACATTGCAAGAAACTGCCGCTGATTCCGCGCTGTGGAATTCACGATCCGCAGCGGCGGTGGAGCGTGCTCAACAGTTCTCCATCGACCGAGTGGCCGACCTGTACCTCAAAGGTTTTGCCGAAGTGCGGCGAGCGTGAGATGAAGACGCCCATTCAAACACACCCGCAAGCCAGCGCCTATCACTCCCCTTGGCCCTTGCGACGCCGTTTGGCGCTTCTGCTTTGGGACTACGTGTGGCTCCTGACCTGCTCCTGGACGCCGAAGCCGCTGAACGGATGGCGCCTCGTGGTGCTGCGAGTGTTCGGTGCAGAGATTCACGGCAGGCCCTTTGTGCATCAACGAGCGCGTATCCAACAACCTTGGAATCTTACGCTGCACCACCGGGCGTGCTTGGGAGATCGCGCCAACGCCTATTCGCTCGATCGCATCACCCTGCACGAAGGCGTCACTATCGCGCAGGAGGCCTATCTCTGCACGGGCACTCATGATTTTAGCCAGATTCATATCCCCTTGCAGACGGCTCCAATTGTTGTGCAGGCGAACGCTTTTGTGGGGGCGAGAGCTTTCGTCCTCCCTGGAATCACGCTCGGCACCCGCTGCGTCGTGGGCGCGATGGCCGTCGTCACCCGCGATGTCGCCGCTGATGCTGTTGTTGTCGGAAATCCGGCGCGAGTCGTCACTCCGTCCGGCCGTGGGTGACATGGGTCACTGAGAAATTGCACGGAGAAAAAGTGACGGTGAAATCCCATCTCATTTGCTTGCAGCAGCTTAACTATTCTGCGTCGAAATATTGGAAATCAAATCGGGCAATTCCTGATAAAGTGAGCAGGTGAGCCAAGTTCGGGTTGAGGTTGTCTGTTCGATGCAACCGCAGAGCATCTGCGAGTCCGAGTCGGCAAACATAATGAAAACAAAACTCTTCCTGACCTTAGCTCTGCTCAGCCCATTGGCGGCGCCAGCACAGCTCAATCTTCTCGTGAATTCAGGGTTCGAAATGCCGGATGATGTCCCCCACGGCCCCAGGTCGTCGAATCAGTCTGTAAATGTTAACGAGGCATTTGTGGCCGGCTGGCATACCACTGCGCAGAATTCATTGATCGAGATCTGGGAATCGCCAAACACGACTGCGGACTCCGGCCGAACTTACAACTCCTCCTCCGGCGCTGGACCTCTGAACGGGCAGTCCCAATTTGCGGAGGTAAACGCCAACCAGCTGGGGGCTTTGTTCCAAGATGTGACTTTCGCCTCTGCGGGCTTGGTAGACGTTTTCTTTCTTCACAGCGGCCGTTTGGGTAATCTCGCCGGCCAAGTAGACACGTTGAG
>JBDSSU010000584.1:0-2920 GCA_039928635.1 Opitutaceae bacterium
CCGCGTCCGGCACATCACGCATGGTTTCGACGAGCTTGGCCAGATTGGCGGCCGGGTCTCCTTGCGGCCCCGCATAATAAGCGGACTCGACCCCGGGGTCGCCTTTGAGAGCGTCGACACACACTCCGCTGTCGTCCGCCAGCACCCACGCATCCGGCGGCAGGAGCGCGCGCAGAGCCTGGGCTTTTTTTCGCGCATTTCCCACAAAGGTCCCCGTGTCCTCATCCACCGGGGGCATGCCGCCGACCGACCGCGCTGACCTGATCTCGACGGGCAAGCCGGTGGCGGCCGCCAGTGCTTGGAATTCGGCGACCTTGTGCGCGTTACCGGAGGCTAAAAACAGTTTCATCGACCAGCATTTTTTCCGGATAAACCAATCGTCCGCGGGTCAACTCGTCCTCGCCAAAGGTCTCGTGGCGCACATCCGTCAACCGCAACGCCTGCTCGATGCGTTCGGGGCGAAGCCCGCCGAAAATGCTCTTCGCTTTGTCGTCTGCCAACAGAATCGGCGCGCGATAAACGAACAGATAATCCAGCTCCCGCGTCCGCACGACCTCGCTCAACAGTTGCGCGCCGCCTTCGAAAAACACGCCGGCAATCTTCTCCTCCGCACATTTGCGGCGGAAATCCGGCAGCGCTACGCGCTGGGTCGCCGACTCGAAACACCACACCTTGATCCCCATGTCGCGGAGCTTTCTCACGTATCCCATCCCGCCGTGGGGGGTCGTCACCACGATCGTGCGATCGCGAAATTCGTCGGTGTAAACGTTGGGGAGGTTTTTATCCACGACGCTCCGCAGCAATCCGTCGAACACGAAACGCCACGGACACCACTCCACTCCATCGACGCGGGCCGTGAGCCGCGGGTTGTCCTTCATCAAGGTCATCGCGCCGACCGCGATGCCGGGAAAAAGCCGGCGCCAGCGATGCACATCCGCGCGTGAGGCCTCGTTGGTAATCCATTTCGACTCCCCGGATCGGCAGGCGATTTTCCCGTCCAGCGTCACGGCTGCCTTCGCGGCAACCAGCGGAACGCCCCGCGTCACCCAGTGATTGAAAATCAAATTCAGATCGGTGCAGTCATGCTCCAGAACACCCGTGATGACCTCCACGCCAGCCGACCGTAACACCTCGAAACCTTTTCCACCGTGCTCCGGATTCGGATCGGTCGCGCCGACCACCACCCGTTTGATGCCTGAGGCAATGATCGCCTCCGTGCAGGCTCCCGTGCGGCCGTGCGTCGAGCAGGGCTCGAGCGTCACATAGAGCGTCGCCCCGGCACGGGGACGGTGACCGAGCGCAATCAGCGCCAGCCGTTCCGCGTGCGGCCCCCCATCCTGCGCGTGCGAACCTTCACCGGCGATGCGTCCCTCCTCAACGATCAGGGCGCCCACCATGGGATTGGGATGGGTAGTGCCCCAACCGCGCCGCGCCACCGTCAGCGCCTGGCGCATGTAGGATTCGTGCTCAACCGTGGACATAGGGATTATGAAGCTTCTCGTGGGTAACCGTCGTGCTGGGACCGTGGCCGGGGTAAATGACCGTCAGGTCTGGCAGGGAATAAATCTGCTGGCGAATCGAATTCTCCAGCGTGGCGAAATCGCCGCCCGGGAGGTCGGTACGGCCGACGCTCTCCTGGAAAATCGCGTCCCCGACAAACGCCACCGGTCCGCCCGAGGCCGCACCCAGCGCGAGCACCGGAAAATAAAACAGCACGTTCCCCGGGCAGTGTCCCGGCACGTGCCGGACCTCCACGACGTTCCCGGCCACATCGAGTTTTTGGCCTTGGGCGATCCATTGGTCCACGTGCACCGGCTCGAGCCCAAGTTTCTCCCCCATGAAACGCTCCATCACCTCCGGCGTTTCGATCAGCGCGCGATCCGCGGCGTGAGCAAGCACCCTCGCCTTCGTGCGGCGAACCACCTCCGCCGCGCCTTGCATGTGATCCCAATGTCCGTGCGTGATCCACAGCGCGGTGAGTATGCATTTTTCCTCCCGCAAAACCGGCTCAACCTCGGACCAAACATCGCCCGGCGCATCGATGAGCACCGCCGTTCCGCTCCCCGAATCCGTGAGCAGATAAGCATTGGTTTGGATCATTCCCGCCGGCAGCACATGAAGATTCACGCCCGTTTATCCGTTCCTCCGCCGCAATCCAGCAACGCAAAACCCCGGCCCACCCCAATCGTTTGAGATTCCCCCGAATTAGTGGACACAGACAAACTCGTTTTGTCCGGTCGCGGACGCGGACGAAGAAAAAGCTCACTTGCCTCTCCTCCTCCGCTCTTGCCACTCTCCGCGTTTCTTATGCCGACTCTTAAGTTCGCCGTTCTGGCTGGAGACTACATCGGGCCCGAGGTGATGACCGAGGCGCTGCGCGTGTTCGAACACGTCGCCCGCCAGGAAAATCTCACCCTCGCGTACACCAAGGCCGACGTCGGCGGCGCCGGCATCGACAATCACGGCAAGGCGCTCCCCGACTCCACGCTGAAACTCTGCGAGCAATCCGACGCCATCCTCTTCGGTTCCGTCGGCGGTCCGAAGTGGGAGAAACTTCCGCCAAAAGAACAACCGGAGCGCGCTGCTCTCCTCCCTCTCCGGAAGCACTTCACGCTGTTCGCCAACATCCGCCCTGGCCTCCTTTACCGCGAACTCACCGATGCGTCTCCGCTCAAGACTTCCCGCATTCCTGACGGCATTGATATCGTCTGCATTCGCGAGCTGACCGGCGGAGTTTACTTTGGCCTGCCGAAGGAAACGACGACCCTGCCCGACGGAGACGTTCAAGCCATCGACACGATGGTCTACCGCAAGAGCGAGATCGAGCGCATCACCGCCACCGCCATCACCGCGGCCCGGGCGCGCCAGGGCAAGCTCTGCTCCGTGGACAAGGCGAACGTCCTCGAGACGTCCGTGCTGT
>JBDSSU010000585.1:0-2637 GCA_039928635.1 Opitutaceae bacterium
TGGCGGCACAAATGCCGAAGACTTGATGCTCTCCGGCTCTTTGCTTGCGACTTCTGGGGAAGCTTCCGTGTGCTTCGGTGCAGGTTCGGCGTGCTTCGGCGCAGGTTCGGCCTGTTTCTTAACGGGAGTCTCGGCAGGGGCAGGGCGCGCGGGTTCGATAGGGACATTGACCGGAGCCACCCCCGCTGCCGCCGCCTCGACCCCTTCGGTGGCCAATCGCCTCGCGACTTCCGCAGCGCTCTGGGGGCGCACCTCGGGCGATTTCTCGAGACAGCCCGCGATGATCTTTTGCCATTCCGGCGGAACCCCGAGCCCTTCCTTGCGCAAAGCCTGCACGACATTCGCCGGCGCCAATCCCGCGCGAATCTGCTGTCCAAGATTCTCGCCGACAAAGGGCGGCGCGCCCGTGAGCAGCGCATACAAAACGGCGCCCAATGAATAAACGTCGTCGGTTCGAGCTGCCGCGTCGCCGTCGAGAAGTTGGGGACTCACGTACGCCATGCGCGGTTTCTCTCCCCCACCCGCTCGGTTCAAGGCGTCCTGGACCACCCGGCTGATTCCAAAATCGGTGACGATCACTTTTCCAGCCGGGGTCAGCAGCAAATTCGCTGGGGCGATGTCGCGGTGCAGGACATTGATCTTGTGCGCGTCGTCGAGAGTTTGCACGAGTTGGACGATCCAGGACTGAATCTGCGCGACCTTCAAACGCTTGTGCGGCTGCCTTTCAATCACCGCCGCCAGAGACTCGCCGTCCGAAGCGTCCATGGAAATTGCCGCCCAGTCCGGCTCTTCCACGAGGTCATAAACTCGCAAGATATTCGGGTGCACCAGTTGCCGATCGCGCTTGATATCCTGCCGCAAAGCCTGGAGCGCCTGAGTATCCTGTCGCACGGCGTCCGGGATGAAATGAAGCGACACATTTTTGCCGAGCACTTCATCCTGCGCCAGCCAGACCTCGGCACCGCTTTCGGCGGACAATTGGCGGATCAGCACGTAACAACCGGCGAGCTTGTGACCCTCGGCAAATAAGGCGGTGGGATTCGAATTCGGATCGTTGGTGCTCACGTGAAATGGATAGGCGTGGGAATAATGGCGGAGCGAGGTCCGCTATGGAATTTCCGCAGCGCTGAGCCGGGCCTCGCGTCCGGTTCGATAACCCCTTCGTTTCCCCTTGCCAACTTTAAAGATTGCCCCATTTGCTTGGACTCCAGGTGTAACCCGGCCGATTCCGGACAGACTCCCCTCCCTTCATTCTGCCATGAGCCGACGACTCCCGATCCTCGCACTTTTTTTCGGTCTCGTGGCGTGCAATGCTGCGAGCGTCGCGTTTCCGCGGCCCGAATTGTTCGCGAAAGACAATCTCGTCGCATGGTGCATCGTCCCCTTCGACGCAAAAAAGCGCGGGCCGGAAGAGCGTGCGGCCATGCTGGAAAAAATGGGCATCAAGCGGCTCGCCTACGATTATCGGAAGGAACACATCCCGACTTTCGACGCCGAGCTCGACGCGCTGAAGCGGCATGGCATCGAGCTGACGGCGTGGTGGTTCCCGGGTTCGCTGAACGAAGAAGCCCGGATGACGCTCGATCTCTTCAAACGGCACGGCGTGAATCCGCAGCTTTGGATTACGGGCGGTGGAGCCGCGACGAAAGATGCCGCCGAGCAAAGCGCGCGGGTCGAGAGCGAAGCAGCGCGCATCCGCCCTGTCGCGGAGGAGGCCGCCAAACTCGGGCTCAAGGTCGCGCTCTACAATCACGGCAATTGGTTTGGCGAACCCGAGAATCAGCTCGCGATCATCGAGCGATTGCAGCGCGACGGCGTCACCAATGTCGGCATCGTCTATAACCAGCATCACGGACACGAGCACCTCGATCGCTTTCCCGTCCTGCTGGAGAAAATGAAGCCGCATCTTCTCGCGGTGAATCTCAATGGGATGTTTCGCGACGGCGACAAGCTCGGACGCAAGATCGTGCCGCTCGGCCAGGGCGATCTCGATTTGCAGTTGCTGCGCCTGATCCGCGAGAGCGGCTGGCAGGGGCCCATCGGCCTGTTGAATCACACCGACGAAGATGCCGAGGCGCGACTGCTCGACAATCTCGATGGCCTCCTATGGCTGACCGCGTTGCTCGATGGCAAGCCGGCAGGTCCCGCGCCGATGCCGCGTTCGTGGAAAGCGCCCGCGTGGCCGGCGGCGAAGCCGGAAGGTGCCCTGGGCGACGTGCAGATCATTCCTGCCGCCAACTCCGACGAACTGACGCGGGCCAATGGCTGGCCCGCCCCGGAAAGTTTCCGCCGTTGGGATCGGTCGCTCGGCGGGCCGACGTCCAACCGCTTCTCCGCGCTCACGCAAATCGATAAGAAAAACGTCGCGAAGCTCGAAGTCGCGTGGACCTATCGTGCCGGCGACGGCACCGGAAATATTCAGTGCAACCCGATCATCGTCGATGGCGTGATGTTCGCACCAACACCCGGCGGACATGTCGTGGCGGTCGACGCGAGCGATGGCCAGGAGCGGTGGCGCTTCAAGGTCGAAAGGCAGGGCAACCGACTCGAAGACGCCGTGGCCCGGCGCGGGTTGTTGTATTGGCCAGGCGACGCGCAGAATGCAGACCGCGTGATTTTCGGCTCGGGCAACTGGCT
>JBDSSU010000586.1:0-3317 GCA_039928635.1 Opitutaceae bacterium
CGCGCACCAGCCGCCGCCGTCCGTCCGATCTTCACGCCCACCCGGCGCGGCCCGACCATGCCGCCAGCCGCTGCTGCCTTCTCCCCGTTCGAGGCGCCGACGAATCAGGGACAAAAACGGGAGCCCGCTCACCGCGAAGCAGGTCGGCCCAAAACGCCGCATCACCAAGCATCCCGCGAATCGCGGGGCGCCGGCATTTTATCCAGCGGCAAACCAAAGATCGAAAAAAATACCGCGCGAAAAAAAGAGCGCGGCAATCCGATCCACGCGAACGAAAGCGCCAAATCAACGGACGTTTCTCAAAAAAAAATTCCGCCCCTCGCTCCTGGGGAGATGGTCGGACGCATTCAATTTCGCGGCGGCGGTTCCGCCTTTGTGGTGCTGGAGCCCTCAGTTGGCGGCCGCAAATCAGGCGAACCGCCCATCCAGGTTTTTCCCGAGGACACGGGCGTTGCCCTTCCGGGAGATCGCGTGGTCGTGCGGGCTTTCCCCGGTCGCCGCGGACGGAAACCCGGCGAGAAAATTGGGGGCATCGTTCGCGTCCTTGAACGGGACCGTGAAACCATCGTGGGCAACCTCGTTCGCGGTCGCCGCGAATTCGTGGTCCAGCCCGACGATCCGCGGTTCAGTTACGAGATTATGGTCGGCGATCCGTCAAGGAGCGGAATCGTTCCCCCACCCGAGGCCGGCGATAAGGTGGTGGTAAAACTGGACGAGTGGAATAACCGGCGCGATTCGCTCACGGGAAAGCTCATCAGCCGGCTCGGTCGAACCCACGAGCCTCGCGCCGAGTTGCTGGGGATTTTCCAGAAATACGATTTCTCGACGACCTTCCCCGCCGACGTGGAACGCGAGGCGGCGGCCATCCCGGGTGAAGTGCAGGCGCGTGAGCTGGCAAACCGTCTCGATTACCGCGAACGCGTTGTCTTCACGATCGATCCGGACGACGCGAAGGACTTCGACGATGCGCTGTCCTATGAACCGCTCGACGGCGGCGAGGTGCGCGTCGGCATTCACATCGCCGATGTGTCGACCTACGTGCACTCCGGTTCGGCCCTTGATCGCGAGGCGCAGAAACGCGGCAACTCCACCTACCTCGTCGGGGTGGTGATTCCGATGCTCCCGGAAAAACTTTCCAACGGGCTGTGCTCACTGGTCGAGGCGCAAGACCGTCTCTGCAAAGCGGTCTTCATCACGTTCGCGAAAAACGGCCGCATCAAGGACACGACATTCGCGAATACCGTGATTCGCAGCCGCAAGCGCCTCACCTACAAACAAGCCTACGCGCTCATGTTCGAAGATGATCTCTCGATCATCCGCGCCTTGCCGCTGCCCGCGAAACACCAGACCGGCTCAACCGGTCGCGCCCTCAGCTCATTGAGCGACCAGGAACTTTCGGATCTGCAAAGCTGGGTGCGCGCTTTGTGGAAGATCGCCGGCAAGCTCCGCAAAGATCGCATGGCGCACGGGAGCCTGGACCTCGACATGCCCGAGACGAAAATTTTCGTCGACGAACAAGGCTACGCCGACCGGCTCGAAAAAATCGCACACGACGAGAGTCACCAGCTCATTGAAGAGTTCATGCTCGCCGCCAACGAGGCCGTCGCACGCCTCACCCGCACGCACTCCCTTCCGTCGTTGTACCGGGTGCACGACGATCCCGATGTCGAAAAACTCGAGGAGTTTCGCGGTCTGCTCGACACCTTCGGGATTCAAGTGGGCGACCTCACGGTGCGCGCCGAGCTCGTGAAACTGCTGACCACGCTGAATACCCATCCGCAGGGATACACGTTGCGCACCCAGTTGCTGCGCAGCCTGAAAAAAGCGGCTTATCGGGCGACGGCGGACGGTCACTTCGGCCTCAACAAAAAAGATTACACGCACTTCACCTCCCCGATTCGCCGCTACTCGGATCTCGTCGTCCATCGCGTGTTTCAATTTTACCTCGTGAAACACGCCGGCCATTCCCCCACGTCACACGGGGACGTGCAATACGACCTTCCGCGGGCCGAACGCATTGGAGAACATCTTAGTCTCACCGAGATCAACAGCGCCGAAGCCGAGCGCGAGAGTGTGAAAATCAAACTGCTCGAGTTCTTCGAGCGTGAACTGGCCAAAAAAGTGAAGACGCGCTTCGCCGCGATTATCACTGACGTCCGCGCCAACGGGTTCTTCATCGAGCTGGTGGAATCAATGACCTTCGGGTTTATCGCTGCGTCGACCCTGCAGGACGACACTTACCGGCTCGTCGACGACGGCACGAAGTTCGTCGGCCGTCGCACCAAGAAAACTTACAGCCTCAACGCGCGGTTCAATGTCGTCGTCGACAAGGTCGATCGCTTCAAGCGGCTGATCGACTTCCGTCCGGCCGATTAAACGGAGCCGGTCCATCCGGGAAAGGGTCGCGAGTTGCTACGTCGCGCCGAATGGTCCTTGGGTTTGCTTTTCCTCTTCGGCTGTTAGCCTTTGACCGCGTCCATGAACCATTACGACTTCGCCACCAGATTTCACGGGCTGTACGATTTAGCGGTCGCCCGTTTTGCTCACGGTAAGCGCGGCGCGGAAAACTTCTGCGACGCCGGGGAACTCGCCTTCCTTTCCGCCAACGGCTTCACCGTTCAGCACCTCTTTGATTACGCTGAGGATCATAACAATTACGGCGAACCGGGCTATGACATCGCGCTCAGCATCGAACTCATCCGGCGGGACTATTTCCTGAATGTCCAAGGCGGCCGTGCGTCGTCGGTGATTCTCGACGCCGTGAAACTGCCGCCGAAAACCGATTCGTTGCGCGGTATCGCGTGGCTGCCTCGGCTGCTGCCGAAAGCGCGGGCCAAGCTTCGCGGGCAACTCCCCTCGACCGTGATGTATTGCTGCGGCGGCGATCGGGCTTTTTTCCAGGAGCACGATATTCAACCCGGCGAGTTTCTGAATCTGATCTGGCGCCATGAACACGATGATAAAGCAATCGTCGACTGGGTCGTGCGGCGCAGCGGAGTTCGGGCGGCGATGGTTTGAGGAATTGGTGTTTTCCCACGCGGACGTGGAGGACGGTTTCCATCCGCCGAGAATGCTTCCACGCAGCGCTCCCGTGATCGGTCGTCGCTCGTGACCAACGACATCGCGGCGGCCTGAGGCGTTTTCGCGAGAAACGAGCTTACCGCCCAGCGAACGTCCATTCATAAAGGCACCCAGCATCCCGTCCCGCCGACTAACCCGACTTCCGCAACTGGAGGCAATGGGCGGTGGAAGTGATTGATGAGTCGTGCGGCGGGGCGAAAGGTCGCCACTACACGGCGGTGGGCGGGGTGCGGATT
>JBDSSU010000587.1:0-9601 GCA_039928635.1 Opitutaceae bacterium
GACTCACTGCCCAGCGCTCCGGTAACAACACAAGCGACTCTTTTCACCATCATGGGAGAATCCGACCTAACCGCCGTTGGCCGATCAATCGAACAGGCGATCCGGCTGCTGGAACGTGAGCAACACCAAGGCGAGTTAACCGCGGCGGAAGCGGGTGCTCTGAGCATGCTTCAGGCAGCTCACCACTTGGTCGGCGACGAACTGAAGCAATGGCATTTTAGCGCGGACCCGCAGATTTTTACCCGGTTGACTCCCCATCGGGTGAAGGTGAATTCCAAAGATGGACCCCGGCAGACGGAGATCTCGCGGTCGCCGTGATCGGCAGGACCGATAATCCTATCGCGGCGACGCGCCGCAGACTGGTGTCACGGGTTGCGCCCGGCAGACATTACGCCGGCTGCCACCATTCCGATCATCAACACGAGGCCGATCAGCGCTGCGCCTGGCGCGTCGTCCGTGTCGCCGACATAGACGCCGGCGGCCGATGGCGACCCCGATGGCGACGAGAGCGGCGGTCAGGCTAAATTTCTTAACAGAGGGCTTCATAGAGGTGTCTTTCCGCGGTGGTTGAAAGCCACCGAGGGTGCCCGCGGTGCGTGAAGGGTCGATGAACCCACCGTGAAATCCAGATGAATTGTTTGAACGAATGCCTCGCGAGGACGGCGATTCCTTTTTGCATGGCTAAGGAAGGAGAGACGTGGTGGACACCGATGAACCCGGATACTCCGAGCGCGAACCAAGCAATGAAACGGTTTCCTGCGTTCACCGAACAGTTCGCCTCCACGGACTTCAGCTCCGATTTCTTTCCCTCTGCATCCGTGTCCATTCGGGTTCATCCGTGGTTCTTTCCTGAATTTTTTCCGGCTTAGGCTCGCCAATCTCCCCGGAAAGCCGGTTGGGTTGCTGCCGTCCCTATTCACTTATGGCACTTTTGTTATGCCCCTCCCGTTTTGAGTTGAACCAGATGGCGAAGGGTGGGCCATCGCGTTTCCGGGACTCCTCCCTTTGGAAGCGATCGAGAAACCCTGCAAAGAAATGACGCTTTATTTCATGGGAATTTGCGGCACCGCGATGGGCAATGCGGCGTTGCTCGCGCGCGCCGCGGGACACCAGGTTCTCGGCGCTGATGCGGGGGTTTATCCGCCGATGAGCGCCGTCCTGGCCGATGCCGGCATCACGTTGCACGCCGGCTACGACCCAGCCCGGCTCGCAAGGTTGAAGCCTGATCTGGTGGTGATCGGTAACGCGATGTCGCGCGGCAATCCGGAAGTCGAGTGGCTCCTGGACTCGCGGGCGCTTCCGTTCACTTCGCTCCCGGCGCTGTTGCACGACCTGATCTTAAAAACGCGCCGCAACGTGGTGATCTGCGGAACGCACGGGAAAACGACGACGACCGCGCTGGCCGCATTTGTCCTGCGCGAGCAGGGGTGCGATCCCGGCTTCCTGATCGGCGGCGTGCCGCTTGATCCGCCAGTCGGCAATCATCTTGGGAACGCCACTGATCCTTTCGTGATCGAGGGCGATGAGTACGACAGCGCGTTTTTCGACAAGCGCAGCAAGTTCATCCACTACGCGCAGCACATCGCCGTGCTGAACAATCTGGAATTCGATCATGCCGATATTTTTCGCGATCTTGCTGACGTGCAGCGCACCTTTTCCCACCTGACGCGGATCGTGCCGCGCAACGGTTGGGTGGTGCTGAATGGCGACGACGATAATCTGCGCGCATTGGGACCGATGGCGTGGACGCGAGTGGTGCGCGTGGGCACCGGCGAAGCGAATGACACGCGGATCTTGAATTTTCGGGAATCGCCGACGGGCGCGGAGTTCAATCTGTCCTGGCGTGGCCAACTCTGGGCGCAAGTGAAGTGGATGCAGCCGGGAATCTTTAATGCGCGAAACGCCGCGATGGCCGCGACCGCCGCGGGTCTGGCCTTGGACGCGACGAATCCCACCGTGCTGAAGCTCGATTCACTCGCGCGCTTCCGCGGCGTGAAAAGACGGCAGGAGATTCTCGTCACCACGCCGCGACTCACCGTGATCGAGGATTTTGGACATCATCCGACCGCGCTCGCGGAAACGCTTCAATCGTTTCGCGCCCGGTTTCCCGGAGCAACGCTCACCGCGGTTTTTGAGCCACGCAGCAACACGGCGCGGACAAAAACGATGCAGGTTGGGTTTACGCGGGCCCTTTCGCTCGCTGACGAAATTTACCTCGGCGCCGTGAACCGCGCGGAACATTTGCGGGAGGAGGAAAGGTTTGATGCCGAGGCCGTCGCCCAACACTTGGAGGCCCAGGGGATGGAGTCGCACACGGCGCCGACGAATGCCGCCCTCCTTGAAAAGCTGGTGGCTAATACGACAACGGCGCGGGCCCGCGAACGGGCGCGGGTGGTGGCGTTCTTCACCAATGGCTCGTTCGACGGAATCATCGGGAAATACGTCGCAGCGATCCGAAGTTAAACGTCCTGCGGCGGAATCGTTTTGCCGCTTGCGTCAGGCGGTGAGTTCGTCTCATTCCGGGACTTACCCATGAATTCATCCCTTCGCCGGAGGTTTGGCAGGTGTGTTGGCGTATCAGTGTTTCTGTTTGTCGGGCAGCTCGCGGAGGCGGCCTCGGCGACCGCCACCAAGTCAGGGGCCGCTGCGCAGGTGACTCCCGCGGAAGATCCGATGTTGACGCGCGTGTTCCCGTCGATCGTCCGGATCGAGGCGATCCGCCTCCAGCCGCGGGACGGGCGGCTCGCGAAACAATGGACCGGAGGCAGCGGCGTCATCATCTCCGCGCAGGGTCACGTGGTGACCAACTGCCATGTCACTGAGGATGGAGACTATTTTCGCTGCTATCTCTATGATGGTTCTCACGTCGAGGCCAAGCTGGTGGGGCAGGACCCGTTGACCGACCTCGCGGTCTTGCAGCTCGATCTCACTCAGCGCGCCCGGAACGCGGCGCCCTTGGTCGTCACGAAATTCGGCGATTCCAGCAAACTCGAGGCCGGCCAGGAAGTGTTTGCCTTGGGCAGTCCGGGGTTTCTCTCGCAATCGGTGACGCGCGGCATCGTCGCGAATCCGTCGCTGGTCCTCCCGGAGCAGACCGCCGGCAAGATGATTCTTCGAGGTGAGGACGTGGGAATGCTCGTGCGGTGGGTGCTGCACGATGCGCGGATCTTCGGCGGAAACAGCGGTGGTCCCCTGGTGAACAACCGGGGCGAGATTGTGGGCATCAACGAAATTGGAGTCTTCAATCTGAGCGGCGCGATTCCGAGCACGCTCGCGAAGATGGTGGCCGATCAAATCATCGCCAAAGGCACGGTCTCCCGGGGTTGGTCCGGCATGACGGTGCAGCCTCGCCTTGAGGCCGATGGCACGGGCCCCGGCGTCATCGTGGGCGATGTCGTGGCCAATTCACCCGCGGCCCGGGCGGGACTGCTTCCGGGAGATCTCATTCTCGCGTGCGACGGTCACGAGATCGAGGGCGGCGAGGAAAAGGCCGTGGCGCATTTCAATCGGCTCGAAGCCAGCCAGCTGCCGAACAACGATTTTCTCGTCGAGTATCTGCGCGAAGGACAAAAGCGGTCGGTCCGTTTGAAACTCGCCTCGCGCGAAGCGGCTCAAGCCGCCGACGTCGAGCTTCGGAGCTGGGGCGCAGTGGTTCGTGATCTCACGCAAAAGCTGGTCCGCGATGAGCGGTTGCCCGCCGATGTGGGCGTGTGGTTGGAAAATATTCAGCCGGCCGGTCCCTCGGGGCAGGCGGAGCCGAATCTGCGCCGGGGAGATGTGTTGGTCGCGGTCGAAGGACAAAACATCGCCAATGTGAAAGAGCTGAAGGCGTTGACCGAAAAGCTCCTGATTGGTCTGGCGACGGACAGCATCCGTCCGGTGCTTGCCAGCGTGCGTCGCGATGGAGCCGTGATCAGTTCCGTGGTCGAACTCCGGGTCTCGAATCCCCGCAATCCCCCGACTCAGGTGCGCAAAGCCTGGCTGGGAGTCGCTTCACAGCCGCTGACCCCAAAACTCGCCGCGCGTCTCGCGATCAAAGGGGAAGGTGGCGCGCGCGTCACGCAGGTGTACGCGGGAACGCGGGCGGAATCGGCGGGATTGAAAGTGGGCGACGTAATTCTCGCCATCGACGGGACATCCGTGCCGGCACGACGCCCGGAAGATACGGACGTGCTGGCGCGTCAGATTCGCCAGTACAAAACGGGATCTACCGCCGTGATGTCACTCTGGCGGGAGGGGAAAACGATCGACGTCAACGTGCCGCTTGAGATTCAGCCCCTGCCCACGGCGGAGATGGCTTGGTGGGAGGACACGGACTTGGAATTCTCCGCGCGCGATCTCGCATTTGATGACCGGGTCCGGTTGCAACTCGCACCCCAGGTCAAAGGGGCTCTGGTCGAAAGTGCAGTGCCGGCTGGGTGGGCCGCTCTCGCGGGCCTGCGTTCCAACGACGTCGTGCTTAAAGCCGGCGAAGTCACCGTCGATAGCCTGGCAGATCTCAAGCAAGCTCGCGAAGAGGTCGGCCGCGGCGGTCGCGAGTGGTGGGTGCTGCTCGTGAAGCGCGGTGGACAAACTCTTTTCGTCGAGATCAATCTCAAGCCGATCAAATCCAAACTATGACCCCTTCGTATTCTTCGGTCTTTGCAGCGGCTGCGCTGTTCGCCACTTCGGTTTGTTTACCGCTGCGCGCGGCTTCGGAAGCGGAAGCGGCAGCGGGTCGTGAACTCGTGAAGCGTTACGCGGATGCGATCGTGGGAGTCGAGCTCGTTGTCACCATCAAACTGAAAGTCGGGGGAAACGAACGGCCCCCGCAGGAGCAGCGCATTGAAGTGAATGGCACGGTGATCTCTCCCAGTGGACTGACCGTGACCTCCCTCGCCGAGGTGGATCCGCAGGCGCTTTTCGATGCGGTGCGGTCCGGGGGCGGGCGGGGAGCGGAGCTGGTGGGCGCGGAGTTCAAAGAGGTAAAACTGCGGCTGGCTGACGGCAAAGAAGTCCCGGCCCGCTTTGTCTTGAAGGACGCTGATCTCGATCTGGCGTTCATGGCGCCGGATGTGACGGCTGACGCATCGAAACCGGATTTCCCCTCCTATGTTAAATTGGATGAGTCCGCGGAAGGCGTGTTGTTGGGGAATTATTTTTTCGTGGCCCGTGAGCGCAAGGTGCTGCAACGCGTGCCGATCATTCGGGCGAGTGAAGTGGCGGGGATCGTCGAAAAGCCACGTCGGTTCTACCTCGTGACCGCGCAGACGCTGGGCACTCCGGTGTTCGATCTGAAAGGGAAGGTCCTGGGAATCTCGGTGAACAATTTTGCCAACGGTCGCCCCACGGGTTTGGTCGTCCTCCCGGCGGGAGACATCGCAGAAATCGCGAAACAAGCGGCTGCGATCCAGGCGCAACCCAAGCCCGTGGAAGTACCGAGGGTCGAGGTTCCCCCGATTCCAAGTCCACTCCCTGCCACGCCTTAACTCCACGAAGCGGGGCGGCGCCCTCGAAGCTGTAGTCCAAGCTGAGCTTGGTCGTAACGATTCAGTTGAACCACGAAGGCAGACCGGCTGCGAAGCCGGTTTTTTGGTCGCCGATCAAGGGGCCTGTTAGGCCACTCATAAAATTTGTACTAACAAGAGTTGTTTTTCCCAGAGCTCCTGCTACGCCGTGCGATCATGAAACGATTTTATGTCTGGCTCGGCGTGCTGTTGGTGGGGAGCCACACTCTTTTTTCCCAGACGATCAATCCGGTTTCGCTCCCTGGGATAACGGTGTACTCCCCGCGCGTCGCAAACCAGGAATCGAGTGGAAATGTCGCCACGCCTGTTACGGCGCTACGTTACGAACCAGGGGTGGACCTCGAAGCCCGCAATTCTGCGGAAGGGCAGGCGGACATTATCCTGCGCGGAGGAATTTTCGAGAACACCGGTGTTCGCGTTGGCGCGGTCTCGGTGCTCGATCCGCAAACCGGTCATTATCTCGCGGAGATCCCGATTGCGCCGGCGATGCTGGGCGCCCCTGAAGTTCTCACCGGGACGGAGAACGCCTTCAGCTCGTTGAATGCAAACGTCGGTGCGGTCGCGTTTGGCTGGCGTCGAATCTCCCAGGCCGGCTTCGGTGCCGTTGCGGTCGGTGATCATGGTTTCAACCGGCAGGAATTGTATCAGGGGTTCGTCAGCGGAAGCGGGATCGGCGAGCGACGTCTCGCGGCAGACATCGCGGTCGCACGCTCGGAGTCCGATGGCACAATTCCTTTTGGGGATCACCGGTTCAGCCGGGTCAATGGCCGAATCCAGCTGGCGGGGGCTGCGTCGCAAACTGATCTTTTCGCCGGATACCAGGAAAAATTCTTCGGCTGGCCCAATCTCTACACGCCGTTTAACTCGAAGGAATCGGAGAATCTGCAGACCATGCTGCTCGCGATCAATCATCGGTCGGATCGTGACCACGGGGGCTTTATTGAGGGGGGAGCTTACTACCGTCGCAACAAAGACGACTATGCCTTCAATCGGCTCGCTCCGCTCGGCCCGGTCCACCCGTTCCAACATACGACTTGGTCCACTGGCGCCGCAATTGGAGGCCGCCACATCGGGGAAAGCACGGCCGTAAACTTCCGCGCCGAAGTGCAAAGCGACGATCTGAAGTCCACTTCGCTCACCTTCGGTCGTTATCGATCTCGAACGCTGGCAAAACTGTCGGTCGTTCCCGAGAAATCATGGGCCATCGATGGAACGCATCGCGCGATCGTGAAAGCGGGTTTTGCTTTCGACGATTCGAACCGGACCGGATCTGCCGTCTCGCCGATTTTTGAGGTGGCGCGCGAACAGTCCTCGGGCTCCTTCCGCCGCGTTTATGTGAGCTTTGCCAAGACCTCCCAGCTTCCCAACTACACCGCGTTAAACTCGAGCAAGGCTTCCGGTCTTTTTCGGGGCAATCCCGATCTCGGACGTCAGTCGAGTTACAACGTTGAGGTCGGCGGCAGCGGTACGCTTGCCGGCTGGGAAGGACGCGCGGCATTGTTCCATCGTCAGGATGACGCTCTGGTCGACTGGACGTTTCGGCGCGGAGTTACGGCGCGCGCGGCGAATCCCGTCGATATCTCCACTGCGGGTTTCGAAGCGATCGCGCGTCGTTCGTGGAGTTCCTGCGACGTTGTGCTTGGGTACACGTGGCTCACCAAAGACGCCGACTACCGTGGCGCCGTCGTCGACGCGAGTTTCTACGCGCTGAACTATGCGCGGCATCGTTTCACGGCGGCGGTCGTGATGCGCTTGCCTCACGGATTTGAACTCAGACTGGACAACGTGGCGCGGGTTCAATCCGACAATCTGCTCCGCCAGGTCGGAGGGGATGAAACGCTTACGACCGCTCTTGGCGTGGTGTACCGGGTGCCGTCAGTGCGGGGCTTGGAACTCTCGGCCCAGGCGGATAATCTTTGGAATAGCAACTACCAGGATATCCCCGCCGTTCCGGCATCGCGGCGGCAGCTCTCCGCGGGCGTCCGGTATCTTTGGTGACGAAACGAGCGGAGCTTGGGCGGGGTCGCGCCGGCTTGCGTGAAACGGCGCGGTGAGTTCTGTTCGCCGCTCGCATGCAAGATCCCAGCCCTTTTCTCGACCCCGCGTTTACGATTCGCTGGTCTGAACTCACCCCAGAATTGATCGAGCCGGCAATAAGCCTGGCACTGACGCGTGCCGAGAAGTCAGTCGACGAGATCGCGACCCGTGAACTGCAGAACCTCACTTACGAGAATACATTTCTCGCTCTCGAGCGTGCGACCGAAGAACTCAACCTGGCGTGGAGCAAGGTGACCCATCTCCAGTCGGTGGCTGATTCGCCGGCGCTACGCGAAGCCCACAACGCGATGCTCCCGAAAGTGTCGGCGTTTTCAGCCCGGATCCCTTTGAACGCGGCGCTTTGGCAGCGATTGAAAGCGGTGGCCGAGTCGCCCGCGGCTGCGGCGCTCACGGGGATTCATCAGCGTTTCCTCGAAGAGACCGTCGCGGACTTCCGCCAGGCTGGCGCAGATTTGCCCGCAGAGAAACGGTCACGGCTCGAAACGCTGCAAAGCGAACTCGCGCAACTGACCCAAAAATACTCGGAAAATGTCCTCGATGCGACCAACGCGTGGCAGCTCGTTGTGTCCGAAGAATCGCAGCTGGCCGGTTTGCCGGCACACGCGAAAGCCGCTGCGCGCCGCAACGCCGAGGCCAAGGGACTCAGTGGCTGGCGCTTCACGTTGCACATGCCTTCCCAGGAGCCGTTCATGACGTATCTCGAGGACGATTCCCTGCGACGCGAGATGTGGACCGCGGCGATCGCGGTGGGCGCAACCGCTCCGCATGATAATACGGCGCTGATCGGACGCATTCTCACGCTTCGGGCGGAGAAGGCGGCGCTGCTCGGCAAGAAGCATTTCGCCGATCTGGTTTTGGAACGTCGCATGGCAAAATCCGCGACGCGCGCACTCGCTTTTCTCGAGGACTTGAAAGCGCTGGCAGTTGCCCCATTCGCCCGGGAGACGAGAGAGCTGGAAGCGTTCAAGGCTCAGCAGACCGCGCGCCCGATTACGCGTCTGTCACCTTGGGAGATCGCGTTTTGGTCGGAGAAACTCCGTCAGGAACGGTACGCGTTCGACGAAGAAGTTCTGCGGCCCTATTTCCCGATGGACCATGTGATCGGCGGTCTTTTCGAGCTGGTGAAAAGAGTCTTTGGCTTGCGGGTCTCGGAACGAAACTCGGTCGCGGGAGAGGTGTGGCACCCTGAGGTGAAATTCTACGATTTGTCAGATGCGGCGGGCCGGCATCTCGGTTCGTTTTACGCGGACTGGCATCCGCGTGAATCAAAACGCGGCGGAGCGTGGATGAACTACCTCATCACGGGCGGTCCGCGGGCGGATGGCACCCGTGCGCCGCACCTCGGATTGATCTGCGGCAACATGACGCCACCCGTGGATGGTCGCCCGGCGCTGCTCACGCATCGCGAGGTCGAAACGATTTTCCACGAGTTCGGCCATCTCCTGCATCACCTGCTCGGCGAGGTGGAAATCAAATCCCTCAACGGCGTGAACGTCGCGTGGGATTTTGTGGAATTACCCTCCCAGATTTTGGAAAACTGGACGTGGGAGCGCGAGAGTCTGGACCTCTTCGCGCGGCATCACGAAACCGGCGCCACGATCCCGGAGGAGATTTTTCAGAAAATGATCGCGGCGAAAAATTTTCGCTCTGCGACCGTGACGATGCGCCAGATCGCCTTCGCCCAAATGGATTTGCTCCTCCACACGCGCACGGCGGAATTCGCCGACGCCCCCGATATCGAGCCGAGGGCGCGCGCCGCGATCGCGGATTGTCTGGTCCCCACTGAACCGCCAGCGCCCACCATCGTGAAGCGATTCACGCACATCTTCTCCGATCCCGTGGGCTATGCGGCGGGATACTATTCCTACAAATGGGCCGAAGTCCTCGATGCGGACGCGTTCACGCGGTTCAAACGCGAGGGAATTTTCAGCGCGACGGTGGGTGCGGAATTTGTGGAAAAGATTCTGAGCCGGGGAAATTCCGCCGATGCCGCGGAACTGTATCGCGCCTTCATGGGTCGTGAACCTGACCTCAAT
>JBDSSU010000588.1:0-8899 GCA_039928635.1 Opitutaceae bacterium
AGACGCGCGCGCTCCCCGGACCCTTTCGCAACCAAGCCGAAGCAAGCTTCGAGGCATCAGACCCAAAGCGAATGAAACCCGTTTTGCCTCTTCGCTCGCGGCGGCCGCCATGATGTGGAGTTTCACCGGGTCAAACTGTTAGGATTCGTTCCGGGCGTGGATGAGGTGTTCTGCCTGATGGCGAACTGTCAACCGCTCCGGTGCACAACCCGGGGGCATGGCGGAACCCGTTCGGAACGGCGCGGATGAGGCCCGGTCAGTCGTGTCGCGTTCAAAAACCAAACCAGGAGTTCATCATGTCCATCGTCACCATGCTCGTAATCGGTCTGCTCGTCGGAATCATCGCGAAGTTTCTCATGCCCGGCAATGACCCGGGCGGTTTTATCATCACGATCCTGCTGGGCATCGCTGGCTCTTTCGTCGCCCACTACATCGGCACGGCGGCGGGTTGGTACGCGGAGGGTGAAGCCGCGGGTTTCATCGCTTCCGTGGTGGGCGCGATCATCCTCCTGATCCTTTATCGCGTGCTGTTTCGCCGCCGCCGCTCCTAACCCGAAACTTCCCAACGGGCGCGGTCCCGAGGCACGGGGGCACCGCTTCTTGGAATAACTGCTGGAGAACAAGGGGAACGTGCCTTCAGCTACGGCGTGCCTGAGAAAAACGCCGTCCCGCTCACGGAGTCCCGCCGACTCGACTGGATCTACGCGTGGGCGCTGCTCGCCCTGACCACCGTCGTATTCTGGCCCGCTGCCAGCTGGCTCACGACCCAGGCTTTTGCCCGGGAACAGCTGAAGCAATCCTTCATCCTGGTCGTGCTCGCCGGCGTTTGGATCGCCTGGGAAAAACGCGCCGCGCTTCGCCTCGATCTCCGAGTTTCCAACGTCACGCTCGTTTGGTTGTTCACATCTTACGTGCTCGCGGCTAGCGCGCTTTTTTTTGATCAAACGCTGCTGTTTCTGGCCGGGATGGTCGCCGCGTTGGGCGGGATGGTGAACTACGTTTTCGGCGGGCAGGCGTTTCGGCGCACGCTCCCCTTGCTCAGTGTGTTCGCTCTGTTGATTTTGTGCGTGCTGCTCTTCCCGGTCCTCGACTGGCCGCTGCGCCGGATGGCGGGAATCGAGTCCGCCCAGCTCTTGAAAACGCTCGGACTGGCGCCGGAACTCGTCATCACCCGCGGCTCCCCTTCGCAGCTTTTGCTGAAGTCGGGCGAACAGGCTTTCATCGTCGCGACGGAGTGCAACGGATTCGGGCTGATCACTTCGAGTGTGCTGCTGGGAATGATCCGGTTGCTCTATCGACGGGTACGGCTGTGGAGCTTCGCGCTGCTGCTCCCCTTCTGCGTGGCGGTGGGCTTCGTTTTTAATTTCCTGCGCATCACCGTCATCGTGCTGCTCGCACCGCTGGGTCCGAAACACTACCTGGTGCTGCACGAGACGGCGGGACTGATCGCGCTTTATACCGGGCTGGGCTTGGTCTGGTACCTAACCGGCGGAACACGGCCCAATCATCCCACCGCCTGATTTCCCTCATGCCGGTTTTCAATCTTTCGGCCTATAAATTTAACGCCCTCGAGGATCTCCCGGCCTTGCGGGAACGGCTGCGACGGATCACCGCCGCGAGCGGCTTGAAGGGGACCATTCTGCTGAGCCCCGAAGGAATAAACCTGTTTGTAGCCGGCGATCGAGCGGCCGTCGCCGGATTGATGGACGAATTGGGCGGCGTTTCCGGACTCGAGGGACTCGCGCCCAAGGAATCCGTGAGCGACGAACAGCCGTTCAACCGGATGCTGGTGAAAATCAAGAAGGAGATCATCGCTTTCGGCGTCGAGGGAATCGATCCCGCGCGAAAGCCCACCGCGAAGCTTCCGCCCGCGGCGCTGAAGCAGTGGCTTGATGAAGGCCGCCCCGTGACCCTGCTCGATACGCGCAACAATTACGAGGTGCGCATGGGGACTTTTCGCGGAGCGCTCGCCGCCGGCATCGAACACTTCCGGGAGTTCCCCGACGCGGTGGAGCGTCTCTCGCCGGATTTGAAGGAGCAACCGGTCGTGATGTTCTGCACGGGCGGGATCCGCTGCGAGAAAGCCGGACCTTTCCTGGAACGCGAGGGGTTCAAACACGTGTTTCAGCTGGAAGGTGGCATTCTCAAATATTTCGCGGAATGCGGTGGGGCCCACTACGACGGCGAATGCTTTGTTTTCGACCAGCGCGTCGGGGTCGATGCGGCGCTGCAGGAGACCGATTCCGTCCTCTGCTTCAACTGCCAGATGCCGCTGACCGGTGAAGAGCAGCGCCACCCTCATTACGTTTACGAAAAATCCTGTCCACATTGCTTTGGCCGTGACGGACGATCCGCTCCCCGCGAGGAGTAACTGCTTTCCATTTCCATGCGCAAAATCAATTGGGGCATTCTCAGCACCGCCAAGATCGGTCTCAACAAAGTCATCCCCGCGTTACAAGCATCGCAATCCGGACAAGTCGTCGCGATCGCCTCGCGCTCGGCTGCTCAAGCGGAAGCCGCCGCGGCACAACTGGGCATTCCCCGGACCCATGGTTCCTACGAAGCGTTGCTCAGCGATCCGCAGGTGGAAGCGGTGTACATCCCGCTGCCCAATCACCTGCACGTGCCATGGTCCATCAAGGCGCTGGAGGCCGGCAAGCATGTGCTCTGCGAAAAACCCCTCGGCCTCGATTTAAAGGAAGCGCTTCAGCTCGCGGAGGCGGCGAAGCGTCACCCGCAGCTGAAAATCATGGAAGCGTTCATGTATCGTTTCCACCCGCAGTGGCAGGCGGCGCGTCGCATCGTTACCGAGGGCGGCATCGGCGAACTCCGCCACGTCCATTCGTTTTTCTCGTACTCAAACGTCGATCCGAAAAATATCCGCAACATCGGCGCGATGGGCGGGGGCGCGATCATGGACATCGGCTGCTACTGCGTTTCGTTCGCCCGCTTCCTCTTCGACGCCGAGCCGAAGCGCGTGCTCGGGGTGGCGGACGTTGATCCAGCGTTCGGCACGGACCGGCTCACGTCCGGGATTCTCGATTTCGGTCGTGGCACTTCCACCTTCACCTGCTCCACACAGCTGACGCCTTACCAACGCGTGCTGGTTTTTGGGACGGAGGGCCGGATCGAAATCGAAATCCCGTGCAACGCCCCTCCGGACCGCCCCTGCCGGCTCTGGCATCAACGCGGACTGAAGATCGACGAGATCACGTTAGAAGCGTGCGACCAGTACACGCTGCAAGGCGATGCCTTCGCTCATGCGATTCTGGACAACACTCCCGTTCCGACACCCCTGGACGATGCCATCGGCAACATGCGCGTGATCGAAGCCGTGCTGGCGAGCGCGCGCTCCGGTGCGTGGCAGTAACGCGGCGTCGAAGCGCTTTGCGGCGGTCGGAACCTTCGCTCGACGCCTTCGTCATCTCTCAACCTCCCCTCACGGACTGAAGAAAGAAAACCCAGCGACCCGACGCCCCACCGAAACCTAAACCGTGACGATCAACAAAACCCTCCTCACCGTCTGCCGCTCCGTCCATATCTACCTCACGATGCTCGGGCTCCTGGTGATGCTGCTATTCGGAGTTACCGGATTCACCATCAACCATGAAGGAGGGATGACGGCTTCGACCCCGGTGGTGAGCGAGGTGGAGGGGAAAGTTCCGATGGCTTTGATCACCGCGCACGACGAACTGCGGATCGTCGAGCATCTGCGCCAGGCTTTCTCGATCAAGGGCGCCATGACGGACTTCACCGAAATCCCCGACGAATTCGCCATCGCCTTCAAAGAGCCGGGACAAGTCTGGGATATCACGGTCGCGAAAGGAAACGGACAAGTCACCGCGCGCCGCGAGGAGTATGACTTCGTGGCGATCATCAATAATCTTCACCGCGGTCGCTACACGGGGCCGGCTTGGAGTCTGGTCATCGATTTTAGCGCCATCCTCATCGTGCTCGCCTGCCTCACCGGATTCGTCCTCTGGCTCGCGTTGCCCAAGCGGCGTCAACTGGGGATCGCGTTTCTGGCGCTTGGGACCGTGGCGACGATGGCCGTCATTTACGCCCTCGTACCCGGGCCGGATGCCATGCCGCGAAAAGCAGGGGAAACCCGCTCGGAACAGCGCGGTAGATAATAATACGGCGCGCCGTCTTTCCTATTTTCCCATTCCGGCTCCCTTAACGCTTCCGTCCCGATGTTGAAACTTACCCCGCTTTTCTCACTCCTGCTGCTTCTCAGTCACGCCTGGCTGTCGGCCGCGGATGTTTCCCTCGCGCCAGCGCCCTCAGCTTCTCCGTCGGCCACAAAAAACGCTGATCCCGCGGCGGCGATTTCGACTGCCTCTTCGTCCGCTGCCGTCGCGCCGGCGGTGGATCCTTACTGGCCGGCCGACGGCCTGTTCCCGGTTGAAGGCAAGACGTCGTCATGGACCGGCTTTCGGGCCACTAACCTCCGCCGGCGAGCCCTGTTCGCGACGCAAAGAGCCGAGGACCAAAACGCGATCGTGTTCTTCGGCGATTCGATCACCGAAGGCTGGAAAACGCTGACGCAGGATTTCGCGGAGCTGGGTGTGAAGGTCGCCAATCGCGGCATCGGCGGCGACACCACGCCAAACGCCGTTTATCGCCTTCAGGATGATGTGCTCTCCCTTCAGCCGAAAGCCATGGTGGTTCTGATCGGCACGAATGATCTCGGTGAACACACGCCTCCGTCGCAAATCGCGCAAAATCTCGGCGTGCTCCACCAACGCATCCGAACCGCCTACCCCGCCATCCCGATTGCTTGGTGTCTGGTGATGCCACGGCGCGGGAGCGACACGTACCCGGAGCGCATTCGCGATCTCAACGCGCGCATCGTCGAACTAGCCAGGTCAGACCCGCACAGCACGGTGTGCGACACCTTCACCCCGCTGGCGCTCGAAGACGGGTCTTCGAAACCGGAGGCCTTCAACCCGGATCGCCTGCATCTCAATGCCACAGGCTACGCCACCTGGCGCACCGCGCTGTTGCCGATCGTTTCCGGTTGGAAGCTCCCGACAAAATAACTGCTGGCCGTGTGAGTTTGAGAGTGGCAAATCAAACGTTTTCCGTGAACTTTCCCCGCGTCTGATCCGCCCCTGAACCGTCTGGCGAGCTGAACGCCCACCCGCCCCTGTTTCCTTTTCCGAATGCAAAAACGCCTAGCGCCCCTCGTTGTCACCAGTTTAACCCTTGGTGCCCTTCCTTTCCTTTGGTTCGCGTGCAGCGCGCCGCAGATCACGGCGACCGCGGACGCGACCGCCGCCAGCCCAGGACCGGTCGCGAAACTCGCGCGGCCTTCGGAGGCGGCGTTTCACAGCAACGTGCAGCCTTTCCTCCAGACCTACTGCATTAAGTGCCACGGCGGGAAAGACCCCGAGGCCGAACTCGATCTCAGCTCCGTGAAGGCCGTCTCGGCCGTTACGTCGGATCCCGCACGCTGGAACATGATTCTCGAACGGCTCCGGGATAAGGAAATGCCGCCAGACGATGCCGAAAAACTCCCGACGGATGAACAGCGCCATACCGTGGTCGCCTGGTTGGAAGCGACGAAGGCCTTTGAAACCCAACGCAACGCCGGCGACCCGGGCGTCGTGCTGGCCCGCCGGCTGAGCAACGCCGAGTACGACTACACCATCCGCGACCTCACGGGGGTGGATATTCGTCCGACCAAGGAATTCCCCGTCGATCCCGCCAACGAAGCCGGCTTCGACAACACCGGCCAGTCGCTCGCGATGTCCCCGGCGCTGGTGACAAAATATCTCGAAGCCTCGCGGCTCGTGGCCGACCACCTGGTGTTCACGCCGGATGGACTCACCTTCGCGCCGTACACCGCGACGACCGACGAGGACCGCGCCAAGTACGCCACCAAGCGCATCATCGAATTCTACCAGCGCCAGGGCGTGAGCATCGCGACCCGCTTCGATAACTACATGGCGCAGTCGCTCGACTACGCGGATTTTTTTGCCGCTGCGTGGCGGTTTCAGCACCGCTCCACGCTGGGCCGCTCGAACGCGACGCTCGCCGATTTCGCGAAGGACGCGAATCTCAGCCCCAAATATCTGGCCACCCTCTGGACGACGCTGAACACCCCCGCCGTTGGCAACGGGCCGATCGCCGCCCTGCAGGCCCGTTGGAAAAATCTCCCCGCTCCGTCCGCCGGCAAGGAACCCGCCGCTCTCCGCGAAGGGTCTGTCGCCATGCGCGACTTTATCCTGAAAGTCCGGCCGCTCGTGCGGATGAAATATGCGAATCCGGTGCCCCGGGACAACATCGTCGCCGCCGGATCGCAAACGATGGTTTACTGGAAGGATAAGCAATACGCCGAAAACCGGACCACCTACGACGGCAATGCCTTGGAACTCGATCTCGGTGATATCGTCGAAACGGATCCCGCCATGACGATCCCGACCGAGGATGCTGCGAGTGCCAGATACGATGAATCGTTCAAGCGTTTCTGCGCCGTGTTTCCCGACGCCTTCGTCGTCTACGAACGCGCGCGCATGTTTACCAGCAACCCGCGCGACATCCAAAGCGACCTCGACGGACACCGCTATCTGACTGCCGGCTTGCACAGCCAGACGGGCTATTTCCGCGACGACAAGCCGCTCTACGATCTGGTTCTCGACGGCGACCAGCAGCGGGAACTCGACCGGCTCTGGTCGGAATTTAATTTCATCACGCGCGCCCCGTTCCGCCAGATCACCGAGGGCTTCGTCTGGTTTGAGACCGCTGAACCGCCCAGCTTCATGATCGATCCCGTGTTCGCCGAATTTCGAACGCCGGACGAAAATCTTCTTTCCGAGGCGAAGTTTAAGCGATTCGGGGAGGTTTATTACGCGCAAGCCGCCGGTATCCGGGTGGCCATCCCGCCCCCCCCGCCCCCGGGCCAACGCGGAGCCGGCGGCGGAGGCGGGGGCATTGCCTTGAACTACCGTCCCCGTCCCCTTGGAGCCAACGAGTCCCTGCCGGAAGGCTTCAAGGAGTTCAAACTCGACGCCACCGCGCTGAAGGCCATCCGCGACTACTTCACGGAAATGAATGACCGGATTCGCGCCCTCGAAAAGCAGCGGCAGGCGGCCCAGCCGCTTCAGCTCAAGGCACTCGTCGCCTTCGCGGAGCGCGCGGCACGCCGGCCACTCTCCGCCGCCGAGCAGCAGGATCTCCTGGCCTTCTACGGCACGTTGCGGAAACAGGAACTCAGCCACGAGGACGCAATCCGCGATTCCCTCGTCAGCATCCTGATGGCGCCGACTTTCTCCTACCGTTACGACCTTCCCCGGCAGGTGGCGAAGGCCGCCCCGCCCGCAGTGCAAACGCTCGGGGATTACCAGCTCGCGAACCGCCTGAGCTACTTCCTGTGGTCGAGCATGCCGGACGAGGAGCTGATGCGACATGCCGCCGCGGGCGATCTGCATAAGCCGGAGGTGCTCGGGGCGCAGGCCCGCCGGATGTTGCGCGATAAAAAAATCCGCGGGCTCGCCACGGAGTTCGGCGGCAACTGGCTCGATATCCGCCGATTCGAGGAGCACAACGCCGTCAACCGCGAGCGCTTCCCCGCCTTCACGAATGAACTGCGCGAAGCCATGTTCGAGGAACCGGTGCGATTCTTCGTCGACCTGGTCCAACGCAACGGCTCGGTGCTGGATTTCGTTTACGGCGATCACACATTCGTGAACCCCATTCTCGCCAAACACTATGGCATGCCCGCTCCCGCCGGCGCGGCGGATGCGTGGGTGCGCGTCGACGACGCGAAAAATTACGAGCGCGGCGGCCTCTTGCCGATGGCGGCGTTCCTCACCAAGAACGCGCCCGGCCTGCGCACGAGCCCCGTCAAACGCGGCCACTGGGTCGTCACCAAACTGCTCGGCGAACGCATTCCCGCTCCGCCGCCCAACGTGCCGGTCCTGCCGACCGACGAAACCAAACTCGGCGATCTCACGCTCCGGCAGACCCTCGCGAAGCATCGCGAGGACAAGAGCTGCGCGAGCTGCCACAATAAATTCGATTCCTTCGGACTCGTGTTCGAAGGCTTCGGCCCCGTCGGCGAAGTGCGCAAAACCGATCTCGCCGGCCGCCCCGCGGAGATCAACGCGGTTTTCCCGGATGGCACGGAGGGCGCCGGTCTGCCGGGCTTGAAGACTTATTTCCACACGAAGGTGGAACATGAGTTTCTCGACAATCTCAGCCGGAAGATGCTGAGCTACGCCCTCGGCCGGACCTTGGTCCCGTCTGACGATCTGGTCGTCAAAAGCATGCGCCAAAAACTTTCCGCCAGCGAAAACCGTTTCGACACCCTCATTGAGGAGATCGTGACCAGCCGGCAGTTCCTCACCAAACGCAATTCACCCGACCCGAAAGAAGGAAGTTAATCCCATGAAGAAATCGACCGCCGGAAATTCCCACCAACTCAACCGTCGCCGCTTCCTTCACGGAGCCGGCGTCGTCATGGCATTGCCTTGGCTCGAATCGCTCCCGGTCTGGGGCGCGGAAACCGTGACGGGCGGGGGCGTTCCCGCCCCGACGCCGAAGCGGCTCGCCGTGATGTTCATGGGCAACGGCATCAATCAGAAGTATTGGACCGCGAGCGGCGCGGGTGCCGACATGCAGCTCGGCGAGAGTCTTTCTCCCCTCGAGCCGCTGAAGGGCAAAATCAATTTCGTCAAAGGCCTCTTCAACAAAGCGGCGGTCGGCGTGGGCATCCATCCCGGCATGACCGGCAACCTCCTCTCCGGCGCCCCACTCACCAAGGGCGCGGAGCTGCACGGTGGCATCAGCATGGACCAGGTGCTCGCCACGCATCTCGGCAACCAAACCGTCCAGCCCAGCATGGTGCTCGGCTGTGAACAGCCGACCACCGGCTACCACGAGACCAATTTCTCGA
>JBDSSU010000589.1:0-7663 GCA_039928635.1 Opitutaceae bacterium
GGGGATTTCTTCCCTGAGGGTGGCATCGGTGCTCTCATTGGCCACAGACTCAGTCCATGAGAGGTTGCCATTAGCATCCTGCGCCTGCACCCCATGCCCCACAAGGACACACCGCTCCTCGGTATGCGCGGAAGCGTACTCAGCAGCTGCTGCGACTGAGGCTTTCTCCTCGTATTTGTAGACCGTGCCAGTTGGCGCACCGGCGTTCAGGTTCTCGATCGTGGCATTGAGCGCCGTGGCGCTCTTCTCGTTGATTTTGGGGTCCACCCGGCCACCTACATAGTTGTCGCTCGTGCTTGCTCGGACGTAGATGACACGGACAACAGTAGTCACCGCCGCTGCGTACGTGTTGACCAGTGAGAAAACCAGCCAGACCACCAAGTGGGTTAGTTTCATGGTGTTCATTGGCGTGCCAGTCCTCCCCGAACTTTCGCGAGGTATCGCTCCACGACGTCGAGCTGGGTCGCATCCAAGAACGCTTCCGCTCGGCTAACTACAGCCTGATCCAACATTGAGAGGCTAATGCTCTGATCGAGACGGGAAGTACGGCGCTCATGCAGCACCTGAGCCAAAGCCAGCCTTTGCTCAGTAGTTAGGGGAGCGCCAGCGGCCCGGAACTGCCGATCGTACGTTACGTGTATGGTCAGCAGATCACTTCCGTTCGTGAGTATCTGCTTGAGCTTAGGATACTGGTCGTCTCCGACCACTGCTCTCAGTTCCTCGTGGTGCTTGGTTTCCGCTTCCGCGCCGAGTCGCATTCGCTCGACTGCACTTCGTACTACCTCCCGTCGATCTTCCTTCGCCTGCCCCTCCTCGATCATCAGCTGCTTAACCTTCGCGAGCTGCTCGGGGGCAAGGTCAAGCGTACTAAAGGCTTCCCCAAAGGTCAGATCGATGGACTCCTCGGGGGACCAGGTTCGAGTCGCCATGGGCATCAGCACATATCCAGTGGGTACGGTAAAGCCTTCGGGCACTGGGGGCGGCCATGCTACTACTGCGGGGGGTGATGGGGCTGCTGGTGAGGGTAATGATGGTGATGGTCTATGGGGATTCACAGGGACCACATCAGTAGGCGCTGCACTCACTATAGCTGCCGTAGGGGTTGCTGACTTGCTCGGTCGGAGGACCGTGTATATGGCTGCAATAGCCAAGAGCAATACAATCGTAGCTTTTGCTTTCATAGCGGATTTAATTTAGGCTAACCATTAACAAATGCAGGCCCACTTGCTCCACGCCCTTCGCGAGCGAATGGGCGAAGAGATCGCAGTACTTCTCTTTGAGGAAGAACTTGGTGTTCCGTTTCCCGTCCGCCCATCACTGACAGCCGAACGGTTGGAGCCGGTGCTCCTCGGTAAAAATGCGTATTCCACGAGGCAGATTGAGTTGTGATTTCCAGTTGCCATCAGTTGCTCCAGAGAGGCTGTGATACACTGTAACGCAATGCCACTTCATTTATTTCTCCCTCTACAGTGGGACTTTCGCCCGGTGGAGTGGACCCTAGCGGGATCGAACCGCTGACCTCCTCAATGCCATTGAGGCGCTCTACCAACTGAGCTAAGAGCCCATTCCCACCTTGCGAGAGGTGAGGAAAATCGAAGTTCCCGGTGTGAATGCAAGGACTTTTTCGGTCCGGAATTCGCCACCCGTCGTAACAGCTGAGTTTTCCGATCAGCCTTGGTCCAGCTCTTTCATTCTGAATGGGATGTTCAGGATTTCGCTCTTCTTTTCCGGGTGCGGAGGCATGCGGGTTGCGGCCACGGCTGCCATCACCGCAGCATCGAACTCCTCGCTGCCGGAAGCTTTGGTGATTCGCGCGCCGGTCAGTGAACCGTCCGGATTGATGCGCATCTGCACAATCGTGACCAATGAATCGCTGAGCCCCGGCGGTTTATCGAGCGCCGCGCGGAGTCGCTCTTTAAGCAGGGCAAAATAGGCATCCAGCACAGGACCGTCGTCGCGCACCAGGGCCTTTCCGCCCGCGCCCCCTTTGTCATTTTTCGTGGACCCTCCCACCACCCCTTCGCGAATTCCTACGGTGTCGATTTTCGTAATCTTGGGCGCCCCGGCAGGTGTGGCGGAAGCGATCTTTTTCTTGGCGGCCTGTTCCTTGTCGTGGGCCTCCTTGGTGGTCTTTTTGAGCTCCACCTCGTGCTGCTTCGCCAGAGTCGCCTTCGTTTTGGTCTCTGCGCGGGCGATTTGCTTTTCGATCGCCTTGCCGATGTCTCGCGGCTTTGGCAGCGGCTTTTCTTCCACCGGTTTCGGCGCTGGCTTTTCCGCCACCGGGGGAGCCACCGGTTCCGGCTCGGGCGGCGCGACTTCCCTTGGCTTCGGCACCTCCGCCGCGGGTGGTTTGGGCAGATCCATCTTGAGCGCGGCCGGATCGCCTAGTGCGGGGGCCTCTGTCGCGCCATAATTATCGCCGAAGCCCGCCACCAATTCCACCGGCACCAATGAGTCCGGCTTCGACCAACCGGCGGCATAGCCAGCGAGCAGCATCAGGCCCGCGATCGCACCGTGAAGCATGAGCGAAACCAACAATGCGCCTGGATAACGATCGGTCATGCGATTTCCAGGTTCCGGGTGACGATACAGCTATTCCGCGATGCGCGTGTCGAACTGGGGACGAAGATTATTTTTTCTCAGCTCAGCCAAAACAGAGACAATCTGTTGCGCGTTTGACTTACCGTCCATCCGCAAACGAAAGACCGGCGGTTTCGGTTGGGCGCCGAAACGCGTCAGTTCACGTTCGAGCTGCGGAAGCGTCATGGTCCTCCCGCTCAGCGCATAAGTCCCGTCGGCTCGGATCGTGATGCTCTCGAATTTTTCGTTCGGATCGATTTTCGACTGCGCGTTTTTCGACTCGAGCGGGAGATTGATGGGAATCGTCTGCTCCTGCTGCATTAGCGGCGTTGCCACCATGAAAATGATCAGCAACATGAACCCGAGATCGATCAGATTGGTCACGTTCAAATCCGCGATCGGCTGACTGGTGGGCGCACGGTGCCGGCGAAAATTCCGAGCCATGGAAGGAAGAAGAGTTCGAAGTCGAGGTCAGCAGCTCAGATTACCGTGGAGTGACCGGGAGCGCGCGTCGGGGATTCCAGCTCGAGCCGGTCCGCGAGCGAACTCGCGTAGTTCTCCAATTCAGTGGTCATGCGGCGCGTGTGGCCGAGCAGGAGATTGTAGCCGAACACCGACGGGATGGCGACGACCAGACCTGCGATCGTCGCGAGCATGGCCCCTGAAACTCCGGGCGCCAGCTGCTGAATTCCGGCGCTCTGCTGCGACGCGATCGAACTGAAGGCCTCCATCACACCCCACACGGTGCCGAGCAATCCGATGAAGGGTGCGCCCGAAACAATCGAAGCGAGGAAGATCATGCTGCTTTCATAGCGCAACGTCTGCCGTGCGATCGCGCGCTGGATGGCGTTCTCCGCGTGCTCGAGTCGGGCACGGGCATTTTCGTTGCCCTGCTCTTTCCCGATGGCTGCGGCGCGCCAGTAACTCTCCACCGCATCCGCGAACAGGTCCGCGTACGGGATCAGGCGCTTGTTGCGAAACGATTCGGGCAAATCCAGCAGACTTCGCTGATCCCGCAGATGCGCCTCGAAATTGTAGTTTAGCATGCGGAGGCGTTTCAGTTCGGAATATTTTCCGAACATGATCGTCCAGGCGATGAGACTGAAGATCGCGAGCCCGATCACGATGCCCTTGTCCACCGGGTCGCAGCGGTTGAAAACTTCAATCAGGCTGGTGGACGCGATAACCGGAGAGAAAAAAGACAGCGCGAGCATGAGGTGCGAATGAGAGTTGGAGTGTTTGCGGGGCGCGTTCAACGGAAATTCCCGGAAGATATTCACCAGCGCGGCGCGAATCTGTTTGCGAGACTCGACACGTGATTTTTTATCGGCCTCTCCTACTCCATGTTTCGCCAACGCGCTCTCCAGGAACTTCGTGCCGCCCACCATCTCGCGGGAAAAAAGTCCGCCCTTGTCGGCTTCGATGGTTTCGTCGACACCATCGTGACCGCCGTCGGCCTCCGTCGGGGACAGGGGGAAAACTTCACCCCGATTTCCACGATCACCGAATTCGGCCAGCGCGTGCTCGGCGCGGCCGGGAAAAGCACGAATTTGGAGTTCTATCCGATCATGGATAAACTCGGCGGCAACGGGCCCATCATGGCCAACGCGTTGCTCGCCTCCGGCACGCGGGTGACGTACGTCGGCGCGCTGGGCCAGCCGCAGGTGCACGCGGTTTTTGCCGACATGGCCACCCGGGCCCGGACCATCTCCATCTGTGCTCCGGCTCAGACGACGGCCGTCGAATTTACCGACGGGAAACTGATGTTGGGCCAGATGCGGAGTCTCGATGAGATCACTTACGAGCGCATCTGTTCGGTGATGGGCGAGAACGCCTTTCACGCTGAACTCGATGCCTCAGACCTGATCGCCCTCGTCAACTGGACGATGATCCCGAACATGACGGCGATCTTCTCCGAGATCGCCGAGCGCGTCCTGCCAAAGCTTCCGGCCCGCGAACGGATTTTCTTCTTCGATCTCGCCGACCCGGAAAAGCGGACCACGGAAGACTTGCTCGCCGCCCTCGAGACGATGGGGCGCTTCGAGAAATTCGGGCGCGTTACCCTCGGTCTTAATCTCAAGGAAGCACAACAGGTCGGCGCTGCGCTGGGCTTCGCCGCCTTCGAGGCGGAAGAAGTCGGGCTTCGCCGCATCGCGGAGGAACTGCGCGGCAAACTGCGCATCGCGACCGTGGTCATTCATCCCAGGGAATCAGCGGCCTGTGCCACGGCGAAAGGGACGTCGTGGGTTCCCGGCCCCTACGTGACTCACCCGAAAATCACGACCGGCGCGGGAGATCATTTCAATGCGGGTTTCACGACCGGCCAGCTTCTCGGGCTCAGCGCCGAGGCCTGCCTCGCACTCGGCGTCTGCACGAGCGGGCACTACGTCCGCACCGCGGAAAGCCCTTCCCTGGCGGACCTTGAAACGTTCCTCGCCAACTGGAGCTGACATCCCCACGTTTTTTCCCATGCCTCTGAAACAAAAACCTAACGGCAAACTTATCTCGTTCGAGGGGTCGGAAGGCAGCGGCAAATCCACCCAGATTTCCCGTCTGGCCGCCCACCTTCAGAAATCCGGCCGCGACGTGATCAGTACGCGCGAACCCGGTGGCACCGAGATCGGCGAGCAAATCCGCAGTATCATTGTCCATAATTCAAAGGGTGAGGAGATGTGCGCCGAAACCGAACTGCTCCTGTTCACCGCCGCCCGCGCCCAGCTCGTGCGTGAGGTCATCGCCCCCGCGCTCGTCGCCGGCAGGATCGTGCTGAGCGACCGTTACCTCGATTCCTCCACCGTTTACCAAGGCATCGGCCGAAACCTGGCGGCTGATCCCGTCAATCAGATCAACCGATTCGCGGTCGGTAACGTGATGCCCGATCTCACCATCGTGATCGACGTGCCGACGGAAGTAAGTCTGGCACGTCTCAAACAACGCGCCTCCGATCTGCCGGATCGCATGGAACGTGAGAACATCGATTTCTACAAAAAAGTCCGGGAAGGCTACCTCGTTCTCGCCAAGGGGATGCCGGAGCGCTTCATCGTCGTCGACGGCACGAAAACCGAAGAAGTGATCGAAAAGAAGATCTGGGCCGAAGTAAAAGCGCGGATCGGGTAAGCGGGGTTGCGTTAAAGTGGCACGGGCGACCCGCCCGTGTTTCCGTGCTTTTTCTCATCCAGCGAAGAAATCCAACCCGGATATCCGTGCCCGAAAAAAAATCGCCGAGCTCCCCAGGTCCTTTGCCCGCCCTCGAGGGCAAGCAGGGTGAGTCATCCTTGACGGCTTGATCGCGGCCCCTCTCCTCCCCTCCTTTTCGCTCCCCATGACTCCCGTCGCTCCCTGGCCCGCCGCGCTCGCGGGAACCCCGGTTATTGCGGTGATCGAGCGGGCGATCAGCCGGCAGCGTCTTTCGCATAGCCTGCTCCTCCAGGGGGATGATTTGGGAACCTTGGTCGGCGTGGCCCACGCGATTGCCGACCGACTGCTGAATCCGCCCGAGGCAAAGGCGCGTTTCGTGGTCAAAGATCATCCCGATTACTTGGCGCTGCGTCCCCGGGGGAAAATGCGGATCATCCCGATCGGGAAAAACGATTCACCGGAGCCGGGTTCGATGCGGGAGTTTTTGCCGAAGCTCTACATGACGCCGGCAGTCGCTCCGCAAAAAGTGGCCATCATCTACGAGGCCGACCGGATGAACACGGAATCGTCGAACGCGTTTCTCAAAACGCTCGAGGAGCCCCCGCGCAACACCACGCTGCTCCTGCTCACCACGCGTCCCTACGCGTTACTGCCGACCATCCGCAGCCGCGTTCTTAACTTTCGCTTTCCGTCGACTTCAACGCCCCTCGCGGCGGACGGATGGCCCGCGTGGCTGGAAGATTATCGCGCATGGCTCGGCCGGCTGACCGAAGGCGCACCCGACAAGCGCCTGCTCGCGGATCATGTTTTCACGGTCTATGGTCTGGTGGCTCGCTTCGGCGCGGTGCTGGATTTCGCGACTTCCGTGATTTGGAAAGAGCAGAAGGAAAAACTCCCGGACACCCTGTCCGACGAGGAAGAGGCCGCCATTGAAACGGGGATTGCGAACGGCCTGCGCTCGCGGCTGTTTGCGGAGATCGAGCAGGCAACTCGTGGGTTCGCCCTCCCGCGCCTCACGGACGGTGATGAAAGCATCCGACGCGCTCTCATCGCGGCGGTCCAAAAGCTGGAACACAACGTTGGTCTGCTTCGCCTTAATTTGAACGAAGCCGCCACCCTGGAAGATTTCCTCCTCTCCTCGCTGCGCTTGTGGACGAAGCGCTGAGGCGCCCGCGAAAATTCTGAGCGGCACGGGAGTCCCGCCCGTGTTGCCGATTCCTCCCGGGCTCGCTCAGCGGGAAAAGTCTTGCACGATCGCGACAAATTTCTCCCGCGCATCCATGTGAGGATTATGCCCGGAGTCGGCCAGCACCTCGAATTTCGCGGCGGGAAAATGGCGCTCGATTCCAAGGTGGTCCCCGGGCTGCACGTAATTCGATTTTCCGCCGAAAATAAACAAAGCTGGCCCTTCAAAGCGATCGTCCGGGATCAACGGGTTCTTCTCCAACTCAGGCAGTGCCGACGTGAGCACGGAAAGGTTCACGAGCCAGCGCCAGCCACCTTCTGCTGTGCACTCCAAATTCGTGGCGAGGAATTTCCGCATCGCCCAATCGCTCACGCGGGTTTCGAAACGCAACTCCGCCTCCGCGCGCGATTGCAGAGGTTCGAGCTGAAGCCCGTTCATCGCCGCAAACTCGGCCCGGTGCGCCACCCAGAAATAATCTTTTGGAGCGATATCGACCACGACGAGACGCCCGACCCGTTCCGCATGCCGGCAAGCGAGCAGCATCGCAACTTTTCCGCCCATACTATGACCGAGGAGAGTGACGCAGGTGAGGTTCTGTGCGTCGAGCCACGCAATCACGTCCGCAACCATCGCGTCGTAGTTCATCTCTTCAGCGTGAGGCGACCCGCCGTGGTTGCGCAGATCGAGCGCGAACACTTGAAACCGGGACGCGAGGTCTCGTCCCACCGTTTGCCAGTTCCGCGAGGAGCCCAGCAAGCC
>JBDSSU010000590.1:0-4394 GCA_039928635.1 Opitutaceae bacterium
CGCACGCGTCTCGCGTGCCGGTTCGGGCGTCCCCGCCCGAGCCATCCGAACCGCTCTCGGCAAGACGCCGAGAGCAGCACGCGGGACGCGTGCGCTCCCCGGACCCTTTTGCAGCCAAGCCGAAGCCAGCTTCCGGGTATCGGACCCAAAGCAAATGAACGAATCTTTTCCCACCCAATTGTCATCCTGAGCGAAGCGAAGGATCCAACAGGAGCTGCGTGCGCCATGGCCCGGTGCGAATGTCCCAGTGGATTCTTCACTGCGTTCAGAATGACAAGCGGTTTTGAAGACGATCCTCAGCGAGCCGAACGTAATAAAAAAGCGCCGTCATTCGGACGGCGCTTTGAAGTGTTTTTTCCCCCGGGGGGCGAAAGCTCGAACTCAGTTCGTCGGAACGCTCTGGATCGTCTTGATGATCCGGCCGGCGACCAGATATGGGTCGGCAGCGGAGTTCGGACGACGGTCCTCAAGGTACCCCTTGTAACCACTATTGACGAAGCTATGTGGCATGCGGATGGAGGCACCACGATCGGCCAGGCCGTAGCTGAATTTGTCGATCGACTGGGTCTCGTGGAGCCCGGTGAGACGGAGGTGATTTTCTGGTCCGTAAACCGCGATGTGTTCGCCGACGTGCTTGTTGAAAGCCGCCATCAGCTTCTCGAAGTACTCCTTGCCACCGGTTTCGCGCAGGAACTTCGTCGAGAAATTCGAGTGCATGCCGGAGCCGTTCCAGTCGAGCGCCTGGTTGAAGGCCCCGAGGATCGGTTTGCAGCGCCATTCGATGTCGATCTCATACTTCTCGCACAGGCGGGTCAGGAGGTAGCGAGCGACCCACATTTGATCGGCCGCGCTCTTCGAACCCTTGCCGAAGATCTGGAATTCCCACTGCCCCTTGGCGACTTCGGCATTGATGCCCTCAAGATTGATTCCGGCATCGAGACAGATGTCGATGTGCTGCTCGACGATCTCACGGGCGACCGAACCCACGTTCTTGTAACCAACGCCGGTGTAGTACGGACCTTGTGGCGCGGGATAGCCGTTCTGGGGAAACCCGAGCGGAGCACCGTCCTGGTAGAAGAAATATTCCTGTTCGAATCCAAACCAAGTGTCTGGATCGTCCGGAATCGTCGCGCGCGAATTCGAGGGATGCGCCACTCCGGTGTGAAGAAAGGTTTCGCACATCACGAGCACCCCGTTCTTGCGCGTCGAATCAGGGAAGACGGCAACCGGCTTCAGCACGATGTCCGAACTTTTGCCTTCCGCCTGCTGCGTCGACGAGCCGTCGAATCCCCAGGCGGGCAATTCTTCGAGCTTCGGGAAGCTGGCGAAATCCTTGATCTGAGTCTTGCTGCGCAAGCTGGCGAGCGGCGTGTAGCCGTCCAGCCAGATGTATTCCAATTTATATTTGGCCATGGTTGGGTGTTTTGAGAACGGACGCTGGATGAGAGGGCCGTGAGACACTGAGGGCTCCCAGGGGCTGAACACGGACGAAACTCCGCGCCAATTCAGCACCTCATGTGCCAGAGGCAATCAGAAGTTTTATTCATGACACTTTTTGTGCCGATCACCCGAGAGCGATCCGGTCGAGAGATCATTGGGGGGGAAAAACCACGCGGTTTCCCGTCCCGAGCAACCCATCAATTTGTCGTCGGGTGCGATGCTTCTAAAATGCGGCGCCGGTGTCTTGGGAGTTACGACAACATCGCATCGGAACGCCGGCGCTTGCCAGTGCGGTCATCAGCCGAAACCTTCCTCCCTTTGCCATGCACGAAATGAAGGACACCCGCCGCGCGCTGGTTCGCATCGGATTCGATGGCCGGGTGCACAAAACGTTTCGCGGGCATCTGGCTAAGGAACGCTTCGAGCACGAAGTCCGCGTTCTCCGTCACCTTGAGGAACGTGGCTGCACGTTCGTCCCCCGTTTACTCGAAACCGAACCGGAGAATCTGAAGCTCGTCACCACCAACTGCGGCCAGCGGGTTGACCAACTCAGCGTGGAGCGGCAGAAAGAGGTGTTTGCCGAATTGGAGCAATACGGCGTCCGCCATGAAGATCGGGAATTGCGCAACATCACCTACCGCATCTCCGACGGCCGCTTCTGCATCATCGATTTCGAGTTTGCCACGCTGCTCGATGGCAAAGGTGATCTGGTCTCCCTGAAGCCCTCCGGCTAAAATGAGCGCTCCCGATTCGGCCCACCCCACCGGTCCCACCCCAATGTCCGCCGCCCAGTTGCGCTGGTCGGGCATTACCGATCGCGGAAAAGTGCGCACCAATAACGAGGACTCGTTCCTCGCGCTGAACTTCGACGGACATGAGGTGCGCTACCTGGGCAAAATCGGCAGCGCTTCACTCGCGGACGCTGACTTCGTCTTTGCCGTGAGCGACGGCATGGGCGGCGCCAAGTCCGGCGAGTTCGCCAGCCGCATTGCCGTCGACCGCATCACCCGGCTGCTGCCCCGCAGTTTCCGGCTGCGGGCCAGTGGGATGGCCAATGGATTTCAGGACATCCTCGCCGAACTCTTCTCGGCGATCCACAAGGACCTCCTGCAACTTGGCCAATCCTACGAAGAGTGCGCCGGCATGGGAGCGACGCTGAGCCTCGCCTGGTTTACGCCGGAGTGGATGTATTTCGGGCATCTCGGCGACAGCCGCATTTACTATCTTCCGCGGGAAGGCGGACTCACCCAGCTCACGCATGATCACAGCCACGTCGGCTGGTTGCGCCGCCAAGGCCAGCTGAACGAACGCGAAGCCCGCATGCATCCCCAGAGGAATTCCCTCCAACAGGCCCTCGGCGCCGGCCACCAGTTTATCGACCCGCACATCGGGGCGGTCGGCTATCGGCCCGGCGATCGTTTTCTCATCTGCTCGGATGGTCTGATCGATGGCTTGTGGGATCAGCGCTTGGAGGATCTTCTCCGCCAGCCTTCGGCCATCACGGGCGTTTCTACTCCCGCCCAACGACTCGTGGAGGAGGCGGTGCAAGCGTCCGGTCGTGACAACACCACCGCTCTCGTCGTGGAAGTTCCGGAGGAGGGCTTACTTTCCGTTTCATGAAAACGAGAACGCTCGTGTTTGTTTACGGCACTCTCAAGCGAGGCTGCAGCAATCAAGCGTATCTCGCCGGTCAGGAATTTGTGGGCGAAGCATGCACGCCACCTGGTTTTCAACTTTACGAGCTCAACGGATATCCCGGAATGATCGCCGAAGACACTCCGACCGCCCAAGGCGTTAGCGGGGAAATCTGGAGCGTCGACGCCCCGGCCCTCCTCCAGTTGGACCAGCTTGAAGGGCTCGCCGAAGGCCTCTATCGCCGGCAACGGGTACCGCTGCTTCCCCCCTTTCACGACCATTCCGTCGAAGCCTACCTGTACGCCCGGACCGTCGCGGATCGCCCCAAAATTGGGAGCACTTGGAAAGAGTGAGTGGGTAGAACGAGAGGAGCCGACAAACTTGGCGTAACCGACGGCTTCAACCGGCCAGCTCGGCCGTCAAGCTTAGCCATGCGTTTGAACTCCGGAGGGCACCGATGAACACGGATACTCCGAGCGCGAACGAAGCCATGTACCGGTTTCCCCGCCTTCACCGAATGGTGCGCGGTCTACGGACTTTCGGCTCCGATTTCTTTCCCTCGATATCCGTGTCCATTCGTGTCCACCGTGGTTCTCTCCTGAATTTTCCCGGCTCAGGGGCGGGTCTTCTTCTCCTCGTAACGGACATCCTTAACCAAACCCGCCTCGTCGAACTCGAACACCACCAGCACGACCGATTCGACGGCGAACATTCGCTTCGTTTCGAGCCGGCCCATCATCGTCTTCTCCTTCGGGGATTCCGTGACCTTGAATTTTCGCACTTTCAGAAACTGGCGCACCTTGTCCTGATGCGTCTTTCCCGCCGGAAGAATCCGCGCCACCTCTCCCTTCAAGTCGTCGAGATATTCGGCGCGTCCGACCGCCGGTGAGATCCACAGGAGCAACCACAGTGGAATCAGATATTTTCGCAGCGCTTTCATTGCTGGGTCGAGAGTCACGCGATAGAACCCCGCGCAAGCAATCCCGTTCGTTGCCTTTCAGCTCTTGAACGCCTTCACCGGCAACCGACGCACGGACGTGAATTTCGCGCGAAACAGATCGTCGAGCGTTTCGCGTAATTCCGGCGACAAACGCCCGACCAGCTCGTCCAGCCCCGGTAGATTTTTGGGATCGCGTTCGGCCAACTCATCCGACTCGGGAGATCGCGCCGCCGGTGCCGGGCTCAGGGTCTCACCGCGCTCGCGGGCCTCCGCCATGAAGGAAGCCTCGGCGGTTTCATCCGGCCAAACGTTAATGCTTTCGCTGTCCGTGCCATTCAACGACCGCGCCGAGCTATCCGCAGCGACGGATTCCTCGGAG
>JBDSSU010000591.1:0-16846 GCA_039928635.1 Opitutaceae bacterium
CCGCCAGGCGGCGATGTACATTCCGTTCGCGTTGAGGTCCTGCGGCCAGAGCGTGACCTGCGCCTTGCCGCCAAGGAGGGGAAGCGGCTCGAGTTCCGGATGCGCAGCAGTGAAAGATTCGGCGACAGCCGTGGTCTCGCTGCGGGTCAACGTGCACACCGAATAAATCAAACGACCGCCCGGCTTCAGCGAGCCGCTGACGTTTTTCAGCAACACTTTTTGGGCGGCGGCGAGTTCGCGAACATCGTCCGGCGTGGTGGTCCAGCGCGCGTGAGGATTGCGCTGCCAGGTGCCAACGCCGCTGCACGGCGCGTCAAGGAGAATGCCGTCGAATTTGGTTTTGGTGGGCAGCATCGAACCGCCGTCCCAGAAGTCCGTGCGGTAGTTGAAAAGTTTCGCGCGGGCCGCCCGGCGTTTCAGGGTGTCGATGCGCTTCGCGTTGCGGTCGGTTGCCCAAACCACGCCCTTGTTCGCCATCAGGTCGGCGAGGTGCAGCGTCTTGCCGCCTTCGCCGGCACACGCATCCCACCACGTTTCGCCGGGTTTTGGTGCTGCGGCGACACTCACGAGCTGCGAGGCGAGGTCTTGAATTTCAAATTCACCGGTTTGGAATTGCTCCGTCCGAAAGAGATCCTGCGTCCCCGTGAAACGAAGGGCGTCGGGTGAACGTTCCGTGGTTTCGCAGGCGGTGAGTGATTTCGCGAGCGCGGCTCCCTGGCCGGGGCGGGCGCGGATCCAGAGCGCGGGGTCGCGTTGGATTTGGCGCAGATAGTCGGGAGGGAATTCCATCTCGGTCCCCAGCCACGCGGGCACAGCCAGAGCAGCCAGGCTCTCCGCCTTCACCAATTTGGGATCCGCGAGGAAGCGCTCATGGAGCGCGAGGGCTTGTTCGAGACGTTTCTGCGGGGAAGCTTGGGGATCGAGCCACGAGAGCCAGCGGAAATAAACGAACACCGTCTGGCTGATCACGCGTTTGGCGGCCGGCTGCAGGTAACGGTGATTCTCAAAATAAAACCGCAGCGCGGTATCTGCCCGCTGGTCGGCGGAGATGCCGGCGAGAATGTGCGCGGCGTGATTGAACGTGGTTTGATCGGCCATGGAGGACCACGAAACAGACTGAACCGAAGGAAAAGAAAACTAGAAAGCAGTGCGGGCGATCCGTTCGGCGGTGCGAAAAGCGAGCGCCATGATGGTGAGACCGGGATTGAAACCACCGTTCGTCACATGCAGCGCACCATCGCAGACGAAGAGATTTTCGTGACCGTGCACGCGCCCGAAGGGATCCGTCACGCCGTCGCGCGGATCCTCGCTCATGCGGCAGGTGCCGGCCTGGTGCTGGCCCGCGCTGAACTTCCGCTCGGCGGGCCAGCTCCAGATCCGCTCCGCGCCGCTCGCCCGCAGCCAGTCTTCGGCGCGGAGCCGGATGAAGTCCGCCGTGCGAATGGTCTCGGGATGCGTGGTGCCACTGAGGCGCGCGATCGGAAGGCCAAACGGGTCGCGCACCCGCGGGTCGAGCGTCACCCGGGCATCGGGCGAGGGGATTTCCTGCACCGGCCCGCGGAGATCGATGCCGCGCAGATAAAGGTCGCGCATCGCGCGTTTGTTCGCGAGGCCCCAGCGCGGCACGTCCGGCGGAAGCGAAGAGCGCCAGAAGATGATGGGAAGTTTGACGAAGTCGTTGGCGAGCATGGCGCCGCCGATGACGTCCGCGTTGCCGTGATTGAAGTAAGTGGTGGCGATGGAAACTCCGGGGCCACGGTTGGGATTTTCGAAGCCGCGCGGAAGGAGGCCATAGGCGACCGGGTAATAATGGCCCTGTACATGACGCCCCAGATGTCCGCTGTGATTGCCGAGCCCGTGAGGGTGGGCGGCTGACGAGGAGAGTAGAAGCAGCCGCGCGGTTTCGATCGCGCCACTCGCCACAACGACAACTGCAGCGCGGGCGGTGTGGTGCTCGTAGCGAGGCGATCCCGGGTTTCCGTCCGGATCGCGGCGAGGCGCGTAGTATTCAACGCCATCGATGCGCCCATCACGGTCGGTGGTGACGCGCGCGACCTGTGCTTGCGTGACTAAAGTACAGAGGCCCGTGGCGATGGCGCGGGGCAGGAGAGTATTGTGCGAGCCGTTCTTTGCATCGGCGGAACAGGCAAAACCGATGCACTGGCCGCACTGGATGCAGGCTCGGCGACCGAGGTAGGGTTGCGTGTTAACGGCCAGGGGCGGGGTAAACGTTTTCCAGCCGAGCGCGTGGGCGCCGCGGGCCAGCCAGGCGCCGGTCGGGGATTGCGGCACGGGCGGAAGTGGAAAAGGCCGCGCGCGGGGAGCGTGCCTGTCGCCGGCGTGATCGCCCGCCACGCCGACTTCGTGCTCGGCGCGTTCGTAGTAGGGCGCGAGTTCGTCGTAGCGAATCGGCCAGTCGGCGAGCGAACTCCCGGTGGGTACGCCGTAGCGCGACGCCATTCGAAAATCGTCGGGATGGAAACGCCACGCCTGCATTCCCCAAACGCGGGCGCCACCACCGGTGGTGAAGGCGTTGTGGTTAAAACCAGCTTCGTGTGGATGAACCAGGTGCTCGCTTCCGGTGGCGTCGACGAAAACGCGTGTCTGCGATGAGGGATCGACGGTGGTGTTGTCGCCATAAAGCGAAAGCCGGTGATTGCGCAGATGATCCGGCGCGATTTCGTCGAAGCTGAGATGGCGACCGCGTTCCAGGAGGAGCACGCGCCGTCCTGCTTCGGCCAGCACGCCAGCTACGATGCCGCCGCCGAGCCCGGCTCCGACCACGATCACATCATAATGGTCACCGCTCATCCTGACGGTGGCAGTAAATGGCCTCCGCGACGGTGACGCGGTTCCAAGGCTGGTGGTGAAGCGGTCGGCTTTTCGGGGAGATGCGGATCGTAGCCGATCATGCGCCAGGAAACTCCGTCCCGGTTTCCTCCATTGCCGGGATCGGCGTAGAATCCTTCGTGGGCGAGGTCGATCACGCGCGTGAAGAATTGCGCCGCGGGTAGCGTCGGCGACCAGTTGATCGAACTTCGTCCGGCCTCCAATTCCCGAAGCAACGCGTCTTGGTCGTCAGGCGTTAGGTCGGTGAAGCAGCTTCCGGTGCGGGCGTTAGCTTCGGCTTCGAGCGAGAAGAGACCGCGGGAGATTTCCTCTTTTTCGTGGGCGCAGTCTCCCAGTAGCTGGCGAACGATATAGTTTTCGACGCCGGCTCCCGTTGCTCCGGGAAAGTCATCTTCGGGAATAATGCGGTCCAGCAGCGCGCGAAAGATACCATCTGGAAACGGGACAGGCGTACTCACGACGACCAGCATCTTCCGCTCAAGCCTAGGGCCAAGCGAGATCCCGTGCCTTGCCGGAGCTGACTAACCCACCTTCTGAGGGCGGGGGGCGATTTTCGGAACTTCGGTGACGAAAGACATCAGGTCCTTGGTCGGAGGCTGAATCTCAAGCGGCGGCGCTTTGAAGAGGGGGCGATTCCAATGGATCTCTTCGCGCGTGAGCACCCGCACCAGAGCGGGTGGCTCGGTGTCGGCTTGCGGACGGACGAATGGAGGCGGGAGATGCATGGTGGGGAGGTTGACCTGCGGTCTGCGGCGAGGTGCCGTTTTTCTGAAATAATTTTTGAACGAGTCGAAGGTAATTACGTCGCCAGCGATTTTTTCGGGAGAAAATTCACCGAGAAAGGGACGTCACAGTAAAGTTGATGCCGCGTCGGAAGAGCTGGCCCGTTGAAAAGTGCGGCGTGTTTTGGGTTTTTCTGACGCGCCGTCACGACTTGGACGACGTCGCCATGACGGCGAGTGGACGTGGGAAAAAGCCGGAAGGAATGGGTGGGGTGATCCATGGGCATCTTAGGAATGACGCAACGATCGGCCCAACAGCACTTCGTCTTTAGCTGAAAACGCCGTAGTGGTAAAACTGATCTCCGACTGAGAAGCATTTTGGGACGCGATTCTTCGCCTTCGCTGCACCGAGCGAGGGACCGTGGTATCGACTGAGCGGGTTTACTAAAATCCCCCTTGCCCAGCAGCGGGGCGCCTCTCAACGTCTCGCCGCTGTTACCCCTCCCTTCGCAGCTAGTTAACCCGCTAGATCTCTCTATCGTTAAAAAAGAACCCTTATGAGTAACCTTATCAGCAACGACTCGACCGCTCCCAACGCCAAACGGCTGTTATGGGCCGGCTCCATGGCCATCTTCGCTGCCGGCGCGGGCTTCGGCATCCGCGGTGGTATCTTCGACAATTGGAGCCGGGAGTTTGGCTTCACCGCGGGGCAGCTTGGGCAAATCGGAGCCATGGGTCTGATCGGTTTTTGCTTCGGAATCATCATCGGCGGGCTCATCGCCGACAAGATCGGCTACGGTAAGCTGGTGATCATCGCGTTTGTGACCCATGTGCTTTCGGCCTTCGTCACTTTCGGCGCCTCCACGCCGGAGAATGCGTACATGATGTTGATGTGGGGCATGTTCATTTTCGCGTTCGCGAACGGGACCCTCGAGGCGGTGGCAAATCCCTTGGTCGCGACCCTCTTTCCCACCAAGCGCACGCATTATCTCAATATTTTGCACGCGAGCTGGCCCGCGGGCCTCGTGCTCGGTGCCGTCGTGGGTTGGGTTTTGGACGACAAGATGCAGGTTGGTTGGAAGCTGCAGCTCGCGATCTATCTCGTGCCCACCGTTCTCTATGGACTGATGTTCATGGGGCAGCCGATGCCGCAGTCCGAGGCTTCGCAGAAGGGTGCCAAGCTGGGCGAGATGTTCAAAGATGTCGGCCTGCTGGGCGCGGCCGTGGTGTGCTACCTTCTGACCGTATTGTTCGCGGGCCCGTTGGGTTTGTCGCAGACGGTGTCCTACGTCATCGGTGGCGTGTTGCTGATCGGCGTGGGTCTGATCACCAAATTTTCCCTGGGTTCTTTCCTGCTCTTCATGCTGTTCATCGCGCATGCGTTGGTCGGCTCGGTGGAACTCGGCACGGACACCTGGGCGAACAATATCACCGGCAATCTCTTTGGTTCCGAGAAGGGTAAATTCCTCTTCATCTGGACGTCCTCGATCATGTTCTGCCTGCGCTTTAGCGCTCACTGGATCGAACGAAACCTCAAGCTGTCGCCGGTGGGTTTGTTGCTGGTCTGTGCCGTTCTTGGCGTCGTTGGGCTGCGACTGGCGAGCACGATGCAGACCTTCACGATGGCGCTGGTCGCTCTCGGCATTTACGCGGTGGGCAAAACCTTTTTCTGGCCGACGATGCTCGCGGTCGCTTCCGACCGTTTCCCGAGAACCGGGGCGGTCGCTATTTCGATCATGGGTGGTATCGGCATGCTAGCCGGTGGCTTGGTTGGCAGCGCTGGTTTGGGTTATGGCAAAGATCGTTTCACGGCGGAAACCCTGCTGCAGACCAACCCCGCAGTGTACGCGGAGGCAAAATCCGCGACTCCTTCCAAGTTCCTGGTTTTTGAGGAGGCCTATCCTGTCGACGGTAAAAAGCTGGCCGATGCGAAAGACGCGAAAGAAAAGACCCCGGCCCAGCAAGCCATGGTCGCCGCAGATCAAACGGGCGATCGGAAAACGTTGAAGGCGGATTCATTCATTCCTGCGACGATGGCGCTGATCTATCTCGGAATGCTCCTCTATTTCAAATCGATTGGCGGGTATCGCACCGTGCAGCTGAGCGAAAGCGAAGCGAAGCGCGCGACCTGAGTCAGAGTCATTCGTGTTCTTGACCTTCAGGCCGCGCCAAAAGCGCGGCCTTTTTGCGTCCCGAAGAGGCGGCGGCGTTGACGGATCCGGGCCGTGACGGTGGCCATGAGACGATCACGAGTTTTTAACTCGCGAACCTCACGCGGGCCGTCACGGCCGGAAATCGTGGCTCATGCTTATGCCGCAGCGTGCCGCATCCGCGTCCCCGCAGCGCCAGCTTCATTGGTCTGGCGCTTGGGCAGGGTCACGGTGAGAACCCCGTCGTGGATCTCCGCCTGCATCGCGGGATAATCGAAACCCGCCCCGAGACGCAGGCGCAGGAAATAATCCCGCTGGGCGCCTTCGAGGTGCAACGCCTGCCAGTTCACGCGCACGAAATGTGACTTCCGTGCGGTGATGAACAGATCGGGGCCCCGGGCCTCGATATCCACGCCTCGAGCATCCACGCCTGGCACATATACGACGAGTTTGACCGCGTCGGCTTGCTCGCGGCAGTCGTAGTTCGGTTTGCGGAAGATGTCGGGAGACAGAACTTCCGCAGCACGGCTGCGAGTGTACGGGCGATGGGCATTGATGATCGTATGCATGGTCGGAAAAATTGAGTGAGAGTCGGAACTATTTGGGAGAGAGAGGAAAAAGCGGTGGCTTCCTCGGGGTCTGGGACCGCCGGGCTTCAGGAGGGCTAAACTTCTTCCGTGAACGGAGGTTTAGGCCTGAAAGCCCGCGCCGGTTTGTTGTTGTTTCCAATTGGAAATGACGACCGGACGCATCGCCGCGCAGCAAAGCTGAACGACGGCCTTCGTAAACGAAGTGCCGGCGTGGATGCGGTGATGTTGGTTAGCCCGGTTCATTGGAAACGTGATGCACCCTGCATGTTGCAGGCAGCATGCCAAGGGCGTTTTTTTTTATGCCGGTGAAGATTGCGTGACGGCCGCGCCGATTTCACCTTTTCCCGCATGGCCGCGCTCACCGATTCCGCCACCACGATTGCAGAGCTGAAAACGCGGGTGCTCGCGTTCGCCCGCGAGCGGGATTGGGAGCAGTTTCACTCGCCGAAAAACCTGAGCATGGCGCTCGCCGCTGAGTCCGGCGAATTGATGGAGCACTTCCTCTGGTCGACGCCGGAGCAGTCGCGCATCATCGCAGCCGACGCCGTCAAACGTCAGAAAATTGCCGAGGAACTTGCCGACGTTGCCATCTACGCACTCGAGTTCGCCAACGTCACCGGCCTGGATGTCGCCGCCGCGATCGAAGCAAAGATGACGGCGAATGCCCAAAAGTATCCGGTCGAAAAAGCCCGCGGGAATTCCGCGAAATACACCGAGCTGTAAGTCTCCGGTTGAATTCGATTTTGGATTCCCAAGATCCCCGGTGCCGCGCTTCAAAAACAGCGTCGGCAGGTAGGGAGGGTGATTCTTAACCGCCGGGATCGGATTGGGAGCGGAGGGCGTCCCATCCTTGGAGCGGCGCGTTCCGCGTAAGATCACGCGCCTCCCTTTTTCCGACGGCCGCTTACGGCCTTCCGCCAAACGTGACGTAGTCGTCGAGATCCAGCCAGTCGAACCACGTGGCGATGTCGTCGCGCTTGGGAGCGTTCTTCCGATGGACGTCGTTGAAAAAAGCGCGGGTGTCCGGTGGCGTCGGGGTGAGCTGTTCGAACCAGCGGGACCAGCCCGAGATTTCGGACGGGTGCCGTTTCGGCTGGAGACTGCCCATCACGTAGACGAGCAACTCCCCATCGCTTTTTTCCGCCTTCACCTCGGCAAGGAACGCATCCGGGTTGATACCGGTGAACACGAAGAAGCGCTGGTCGATCGGGCAGTTGTAGTGGTAGTCGCCATTAACTCCGGCGGCGAACGCCCGCGCCTTGTCGATCAGTCGCGGAAGATGGGCGAAACCGCCGAGCTGGCAGCGCGGACTGCGCGGCGGAAACCGGGTGAGGTTTGGCGCGCTGAGGTTGACCGTCGCGCTGGAGGCCGGGCCGTTTTGGTAAGACGATTGGACTGGGGTGGACATTTGGTTTGCTGGTTGTAGCTCCCGTGATTGGAAGACCTGCAGAAATGCAGGAAGGACAGTTCAGTGCTGACGCTTCCTCGTGAGTCAAATGCCGCCATGAAAAACACGACCGCTGTCCGCAATTATTACGTCCTCCCGTGCTGTCTCCTGTTGCTCAATCTCTGCATCGAGATCGTGAGCTACAAGGTGAAGCTGTTCGACGACGCTCTGCTGCGGACAGCTGCGATTATCGCCATGGTGCTCTTCGGCGGATCGCTCGTTGGTTTCGTGGTGGCTCCGGCAATCAGCGGGTTGCTTTCAACGATGCAGCGGGGGAGCCGTCGGGGGGCGGGTCAGTTGGGCGAGATCTTCTTCCTGCTCCTGCTTGGTGTGATCGTGTTCTGGCTTTACTACCGCATCTACAACCTTGGCCCGCAGTCCGTGCTGCCTGCGGCCTGGCACAACTCCCATCGTTAGGTTTTTGGGCGAAACGCTTTCATCACCTGTTCGTTGGTTTCCAGTCGGGCGCCACCGATCAGATCGATGCAGTAGGGAATCGCGGGGAACACCGCTTCCAGATTCTCGCGGATCGCTTTGGGCCGCCCGGGTAAATTCACAATGAGGGTGTGCCCGCGGATTCCGGCGGTCTGCCGCGAGAGGATCGCGGTCGGCACATACTTGAGAGACGTGGCGCGCATCAATTCGCCGAACCCGGGCAAAAGTTTTTCGCACACCGCGGCCGTCGCCTCCGGCGTCACATCGCGCAGCGCGGGTCCCGTTCCACCGGTGGTGACGACGAGACAACAGCCCGCCTCGTCCGCCATCCGACGCAGCTCGGCTTCGATGACGGCTTGTTCGTCCGGGATGACTTTGTAATCGGTTTCGAACGGCGTCGTCAGCCACTCGCGTAACAACGCGACGCAGGCCTTGCCTGGCGTGTCTTCGTAGACTCCCGCGCTCGCGCGATCGGAAATATTCAGGACCCCGATTTTTACGGTCATACGAAAACCCAACCACGGATGAACACGGATGAACACGGATAAATTTTCGGGCTGAATCCGTGTCTATTCGTGTTCATCCGTGGTTAAAAATTTCTGGCGGATTTCCTCTGCGGTCGTGCCGCGCTCGCGCAGGGTGCGCAGGCTGAGCGCGTCGTGACGTTTGGCGAGCCTCACTCCCTGGTCGTCGTTCATCAGCGGACAGTGATAATATTCCGGCGCGGCCCGGCCGAGTGCGCGGAAAATGAGTAACTGCCGAAACGTGCTCTTGATCAGGTCGGCGCCGCGCACCACCTCGCTCATCTCCATCGCCGCATCATCCACCGCGCAGGAAAACTGGTAGCTCGGGACATCATCCTTCCGCCAGACGAGGAAGTCGCCGAAATCTTTTCCCGCGATCGCGCGTTGCTCGCCGAATCGGCCGTCGTGAAACACGAGTTCTTCGCCGGCCGGCACGCGTAGCCGCCAGTTCACCGCGATCTTTTCGCCCAGCGGCGGAAGCGGCGCGTCGGCGGCCGGACGAAACTGCAGCGGGTAAACCGGCTCGTCGTTTTCTCCTCCCGCGCCTTCATGAGGGGCGCCGATCGCTTCAAGCACATCGCGGCGTGAGCGCGTGCACGGGAAAATCACACCGGTGGCGTGAAGTTTTTGCAGCGCAGCGCGGTAAATGGGCATTCGCTCACTCTGGTTATAAGGCGCGTACGGCCCGCCCACGTCGGGGCCTTCCTGCCATTCGAATCCCAGCCAGCGGAAATCCTCGAGCATTGCTCCCACGAAATCCAAACGGAAGCGGGTTGAATCGAGATCATCGTTGCGCAAAACCAACGTCCCTCCCGCGGCGCGGGCGCGCTCCGCTGCAACCCAAAAGGTCCGCGCATGCCCCAGATGGAGATGCCCTGTTGGCGAAGGCGCGAGCCGGCCGCGATAGGAGGAGGAAGTTGAAACCACGGATGGACACGGATGAACACGGATGCGGAGGCTGAGGCAACCGATTCTGCAATTTTATCCGTGTTCATCCGGGTTCATCCGTGGTTCAAAAGCACGATGTCCAAGCTGCTCTGCGTGTATTGCTCCTCCAGCGATCGGCTCGATCCAAAATACTACGCGGTCGCCACCGAACTCGGCCGTGAGCTGGTCGCACGAGGCTGGGGACTGGTTTACGGCGGCGGCAAAACCGGTCTCATGGGAGCCATCGCGCGGGCCGTGAAAGCCGGAGGCGGCCGCGTCGTGGGAGTGATTCCTGAATTTATGAAGTTGCGTGAACTCGCCTTCGATGAAGCCGACGAACTCGTGACGGTGATCACGATGCGCGAGCGAAAACTTCTCATGGAGACGCGGGCCGACGCCTTTGTCGCCCTCCCCGGCGGCTTCGGCACCCTCGAGGAAATCATGGAGATCCTCACCTTGCGTCAGCTCGAGGTCGTGAAAAAACCCTGCGTGTTCCTGAACCAGGATGGTTTCTACGATGATCTCATCCGGCTGTTCGAAAAGATGCTGGCGGACCGCTTCTTCAAGCCGTCCAACATGGAGATCTTCAGCGTGGCCACGGCGGTGCCGGAAATCTTCACCCAGATCGAAGCGGCCGCCGCGGTGAACGTGGAGTCGAAGTGGTTCGAGACGTGCTGACCATGCAGCGCGATGCGGTGTTGAAATTGTTGGCGGCGCATGCGGCTCGAGCGGTGGACGTCCACGAGTCGAAGATGACGCACGAGACGATCCGGTTTGTTGAGCAACACGGGGACTGTCTCCTCCGCACCCAGCTCTCGGGTCATCTCACCGGCTCGGCATGGATCGTGAGCCCCGATCGCGCGCGAACGCTGCTCACGCACCACCGCAAACTCGACAAATGGCTGCAACTCGGAGGCCATGCCGACGGCGATCCGGACTTGGCCGCGGTCGCGTTGCGCGAAGCCCAGGAGGAGAGCGGTCTGACGCGACTGCGTCTGCTGTCACCGGAAATCTTTGACGTCGACCGCCACTGGATTCCGGAGCGAGGAAACGAGCCGGCGCACTGGCACTACGATCTTCGTTTCATGATCGAGGCGGACCCAGATGAGCCGCTCGTTGTCACTCCCGAATCGAAGGACCTCGCGTGGATTGATCTCTCCGGCGTTGCGGAACTGAACCCCGAGGAATCGATGGCACGCCTGGTGCGGAAAACCGTCACGGCGCAGAACTGCCCTTGATCTGAATGCGGCGCGCATCGGTGTTGGCTGCGATCACCGGGACGTAAATGGCCGCTGCCGTCGCGGGCAGAGCGCGAAAATCCCCGGCGAACAGCGCGCGCATCGTGTAGCGGATTTCCCACCGACCGGCGGGAAGATGGGAAAGAAAGAAAACGCTTTGGTCATCGTGTTCCTCACGGTAGATCGGGTGGCCCGGCGTCGCCCGATCGGCAGAGTTGTTTCCCACTTCCGTTCCGCTGCGGCGGAGACTGGCGTCCCAGCCGCTCAGGGCGTTGATCGGTTCACAGCCGCCCGGCTTGGGTGACTCAAGGATGACGTAGTCGAGATCGTGCGGGACTTCCAAGGTGAGCCGGCATTCGACCCGTTCATGGTTAAACACGACGGCGCCGTCGGCCGGGAGAAGTTGCGATTCGCTCAAGGGTATTCCGATGACGGTGTCCTTTTCCGCGATACGCACGAACTCGCGCGAGACTTTCAGATAGCTGCCGGCCGCGATCGTGCTTTCCGCCTGCGCCCAGCTTCGGGCCGTGGCGATGAGATAGCACGGGGAGTCACCGCCGGTTCGTTCGAGGAGGATTTGATTGCCGCCCGCCTGGAGCGCGGTCGCCGCGACCTGCAAGGTGATGGGGGCGAGAACCGAGGTGCGATCGAAACGCTTTTCCGCGAGCACGCGACCGTTGAGAGTGAGTCGGTAGCCGCCTCTCGCACTCGTTTCGCCGCGGGCTCGCGCGTAGTCGCTCAAGGCCAGCAGGGCGAGCGCGGTGTCCCGGGTGTTGTTCCACCGGCCGCTTTGCCGGTTGAGCAACAGCCACGCGGCGGCCGCATCGACCGTTTCATCTTTGGGATCGAGTGCGAGCAGGGCCTGGAGACAGAGCGCGGTCGACTCCACCGCGCCGTCGAGGCCATCGAAATAGTTGGAGAACTTTCCCCAATGGGCCGTCTTGCCAAACTCCGCGGTGGTGGCGCGGGTGACGCCGTCGTTGAGATTGCGCCGCAGCACGCCGCTTTCCTGATCGCGCCGCAGGGAGTGCGCGCTCTGCGCCAGCAGGGCGAGACCGGCAGGCCCAAGGGTGGAACGCTGGGCGTAAAGTTGCGCGAAGCTGCGCTGAAGAAGTTCACGTTGTTTCGCATCCGGTTCCTCCGGGAAGCCGGTGGCCGCCGCGAGAATCCACGCGAGTTTTTGCGGGGTGAGTTCGGGATCGTTCTGAGCCAGTACGTCGAGAACCGCCTCGTAGGTTCCGAGATGCAGCCCGGCGGGGAGCGCGATGCCGGCCTTCGCCGCCACATTCAAACCGCGGAGTACGTACGCGGTCATGTAGGTGTCGGCCTCACCCTCGGGAAACCAGCCAAAACTGCCGTTCTGCTGGGCGGCTTGGAGGCCGGCGAGCGATTGCTCGATGACGGCGTCCAGTTTGCCAAGCCCCAGGCCGCTTTTACGGCCGGGCGGTGCGGGCAGCGTTGCGGGCAGGATGGATTTTTCGACCTCGGCGGCATTGAAACCGAGGTCGCGCAGAAGTTTCGCGACGACCGCGGCCGGCAGAAAACGGCTGACCGTTTGCTCGATGCAGCCGTAAGGGTAGTCGATCAGATAAGGCAAACCCTGCACCAGCGATGGGGTGATGCCGGGCGAGATTTGTAATTCCACCGTGGTCCGTGCGGGATCAAACGGCGTCGGCAGCACGAGATTGACCCGCAGCGGGTGGTCCGTGGCGCGGCCGGTCACGCCGCTCGACTGATAAAATCCGTCTTCCTTGACGGGCAGCTTCACTTCCATCGCGTCGCTGATTCCGCCGGCCAGGGCGGTGAAGCGTACGGTGGATTTGCCCACGGCCTTCGCCCGGGCCGTCCAGCCCAAAACAGTTTCTCCTTCGGCCGCGACGGTGCCGGTCTGCAAACTTGGGCTGGTCAGCTCCAAGCTGGAGGAGTCGGTCAAATTGAGCTCGGCGCGCGCGTTCACGGGGGTGGGCGTTTGGTTGAGGATGGCACCGAGCAAGGTGGCCGAGTCTCCGGCGACGAGCGTACGCGGAGTGCGCAAGCGCGCCTGCAGCGGCAGGGAGGTTTCAGTCGAGGTTTGGCCGTCGCCGAAACGGTGTCCCTCGGCGATGGCCTCGGCCTTGACCTGCCATTTTGTAAGATTGTCCGGGTAGGTGAACTCGACCGTGGCCTCGCCCTTTCGATCGGTTTTCACGTCGGGAATCCAAAACGCCGTATACGAAAACGAACTTCGCACCCGAACATCGGGCACCATGCCGTCCGCACCGCCCGCTTGAAACCGGGAGCCGGCGAGAGTCGAACCCGCCGCGTAGCCCCGGTCTCCATTGGTCGAGACTTCGAACGGAGTCAGCAGTACGACGTCCCCGTCGGACACCTCGTCCGTGCCGTTCGCTGCGGGACGCTTGGGTGGACTTTTCTCGCGGCCAAAGAAAGCCGCACGCTGGCTGCGTCCAGATGACAAGTACGGGATTTGTCCTGGCGCGAGAAAGGTTTCCGCGAGCGAACGATGGCTTGGCGGCAGCAGCGAGGCGACCGCAGCGTCGGCGACGGAGAGCGCCACTTCGCTCGAAAGCGGGCGGCCCGCCGCATCGGTGGTCTGCACGCGGAGCCGGACTTTATCGCCGGGGCGGGAGCGTTCGGTTTCGGGAAGCAAGGTGACGTTGGCTTGGTGCGCGTCGCGGGAAACTTTCAGGGTCGCGCCGCCGTCCCGCGAGTCGATGGCCAGCACGGATACATCGATTCGGGCACCGGACGCGTAACTGGATTTCCAGGGGAATTCGAGAATGCGCGCGTTGCCCTCGAAAAACTCCGTGCGGGTTTCGCCGCCATCCATTCCGGAAATTCGCACCACCGCGTTTCGCCCGGTGACCGGCAAAACCACGAGCGCGCGAATGGGTTTCCCCGGCTCCTGTCGATCGGCGAACGGAATCACCTGCGCGGCTTGCGCGTGGTAACCCAACAGCGGCGTGGTGCTGTCCGCGACGAACAAATCGGCGCGGGCGAGCGGCCGTCCGTCGGGAGCGGCGGTTTCCGGTTCGTAGAGAATCTCGTAGTAGCCGGCCCCGGCGGGCGGGAGCTGAACGGAGGCGCGTCCCGTCGCATCGGTGGCAAACTCAATCACACCCTGGGCTTCCGAGCGGTAGCCCGCGCGAACGAGTTCCCAACCGCCCGTCAGCGGCGTGTCGCGCGGCGGCCAGACTGCGACGCCGCGCTGGCGTTCGCGCAGCGACTCACCGCTGAACAGCTGACCGTCGGGCGCGCGCCAGATTTCCTCCCAGGTTTTTTTTGAAACGGCGAGGTGCCCGTTCGCCGCCACGGGCAGGTCGCGGCCATCCCGGGTGAAAACCGCCAGCGTCACGGGCTGATCCGGTGCCGTATAAAGCGGCCGGGGCTCCGCGATATTACCCCCGTTGAAAAACGGCGAAGGTGGCGTCGGAGCGAGTTGCGCGGCAGACCCAATTTCGGCGGTGTATCCCGCGGGCAGGAGATCGAAGGCAAATTTCGTCGCGCTCGTCGTGCCGGCTCCCGTTAAGGCGGCAGCGATGTCGAGATGGGTCCGGCGCGGCAGGTCGACGGGAAGCGGCACGCGAACCACCGCATCTCCGCGGGAATCGGTCACGACCGACAGGTTAATCGGATTCGGAATCTGGCGTTCGGACGACTGGTTTTCCCGAGGGACGTCGAACCAAGTCGGACGAGGAGCGAATTGAACACCGACCGCGATGGTGGCGTTTGCCAGCGGTTCACCGCTGAAATAGCGGGCGGCGACTTTCAGCGCGACTTCACCCCCGGGTTGCGCGCGACGGATTTGGTCCGCGTCGAGCGGGGTGAGCGTCAACCAAGTTTCCGGCGGCCGGAAGTTGTCGACGACGAAGGCGGCGATGCGTTCGGCACCGTCGTTCCCTTCGCTCTCAACCTCGAAAAACACCTGTCCGGGAGCCGCCAGCGCGGGGATGGCGAGATTCCCGGAGGCGCTACCGAGCGCGTTGAGCTTGAGATCCCAGGTCCCGATCGGCAGGTCACGGATTTTTGCGGTGACCTTCAACCGCGTGCCCGAAGGGGCCTGCAGTTCGCCTTTCAAGCGGTGACGGAGGGTGATTTTCCACTGCGCGGTTTCACCCGGGCGATACAGCGGCCGGTCGGCGAGCAAATGGATCAGCCACTGGTCGTCCGTTTCCGGCCACGCGGCGTGGAACGAGGGGATTAGGAACGGCTGGCCGTCGGCTTCCCCAAGAATGGTCAGTGGCGTGTACCGCTTTATGGACCCGGAAAGAACGCTGCGGCCATGTCCGGCCCCGACCGGAGCGATCGATGCCGATTCCTGTTCACCCCAGATACGTCCCCGCACGTTGGGGAGCAGTTTCCCAGTTTCCTGTTCGAAGGCGTGGACTTCCACGGTGCGCAGGGATCCGCTCTGCGCCAGAGCTTGCGCTTTCGTGACGAGAAACCAGCGCACGGCCGGCGCGGCCGAGCGAAGGCCCGTCGAGCGCGCGACGAGGACATAAGCGCCAGGCGGGAGCGATTCCGGCCGGCCGAGCTGGGTTCGCACCAAGCCCAGTTCGCTGCCAAGTCCGGTAGGAAGCGACCAAGTCAGAAACGGTTTCGCGCGGGCGAGAGCCGCAGGACCGGCTCCCGTCGGTTTTTCGGACATGACGGCCCTGAACACATCGAGGCTGACCTGGTGCAGGTCGAAAGCGATTTCATCGACGTGTTGGGCCGTCAGACCGAAGGAAAAGCGAGAGTCGGGCAGATACGCGGGGGCGAGGTCGAGCTGAAGTGAAGGCTGGGTGAGTTCGTCGCGCCGGCGCGTCAATTGGGCTGCGATCGCCCGAAGCTCCCGATCGGAAGAGGAGAGGTTGGCGGCCGCGGTCAGCGCGTCGTTGATCGGGACCAGGACCCGGGTAAATTCTGCGGCGGAAATTTCTCCGACCTTTCCCCCGCTGGAAAGATCAGGATCACGCCAGGATGGGCGGGCGAGCGGTCCGAGATTTGTCGCCCACTGCGCACGCCGAAGCAGGGCCTCTGTGTGATGCGGCGTGCCTCGGATGGCCACGAGCGCGGCCTCATAGGCGGTCGTGACCAGGGCGGGGGCCATCTTGGTCGAGCGACGCTGCTGTTGCAGGGCGCGCGCGAAAAGCAGGACGAGCTTCTCGCGCCCGGCGGGCAAAGGGGTGAGAGACGTCGCCTGCCGGAGTAGGTCGATCGCATCGGCGACAGGGGTCGTGGCTCGGTCGAAGTCTCCGGTGGCGAGGCTTTGTCCCAGCAGTGCGGACGCGCTGACAAACGCCTGCTCGTTTTCCGGCGCGGGTGGTTGCGCGGCCCAGAATGCAGCGACGTCGAAGTGAATCGCGAGGCGCTCGGACGAGGAGGGCCAGTACGTTTCGGCCTCGACGGAGCGAGCCGCGGCCCAAAAGCGATCGCGCACGACTTCAGATTTTTCGTCACGGTTCAGAAGCTGGGCGAGTTCGGTGCGAATCCGCGGGGCGTCCCGGCGGGAGCGGTCCTCCGCCAACTCCTCGCCAAGAATCGAAAGTTGAATCCAGCGCCGTTGTTCGGGATCGGCCACCAGCGTCAGCGCCTCGCGATAGATCGCGCGAGCGCCGGCGTGAGAGCCTTCGGCGGCGAGCGCTTGGGCGGCTGCGATGCGCGACGCATAATCGTTAACTTCCGCCGCAGCCGCTCCGCGAGGCACCGCGTTCGAAAACAAAATCATTCCGACGATCGCCGTGACCCATGGGGTGTGGTTCATGCGCCGGCGATAGAGGACCGCTCGCTCGAGGGTGGCAACCCCACGCGCACGCGGGCGAACACGTCCCGGAGATTTCTCTGCAGATCGCGCGACCGCTGCGGTCGATGTGGTTCGAGACGCACCGCCCGCGGTGGCGCGTCGAGGCGCGTTAAGGTTCGGGCGGTCCTTGGGGTCCCCAGATTTCGTTCATGTTGCCGGGTACAAAAGTAATGCCGACTAA
>JBDSSU010000592.1:0-18289 GCA_039928635.1 Opitutaceae bacterium
CGCTGATGCGTTTAACGCCGGCATCGCCGCGGCACGCGGCGAATGGGTGTGGTGCTTGAATGGCGGGGATTGCGTCGACGCGCGGGTTATTCCGGAACGTTTGTTTGGCATGCTGACCGAAAGTCGCGCCGACGTCGTCATCGCAGGCACGACGTACGAAGGGGAATCCGACCCGAGGCCACATCCGGCAGAGACACTCCGTTGGCCGCCGTTACGTTCATGGATTCCGCATCCGTCCACATTGGTGCGGCAGCGCTTGTTCATCCAAAATGGGCTGTTCGACGAACGCTACACGATCGCGATGGATTACGAATGGTGGTTACGAGCCATTCCCACCGGCGCGGGCGTCGAGGTAACCAATCTTCCTCTGGCGGTTTTTGCGCCGGGAGGAATGAGCCAGCGTGCCGAAAATTTCCCGATCGTTCGCCGGGAGCAACGCGCGGCTTGGCGAAAACATCGGGTCGCGCTCGGTCTCTCGTGGACGGATTTGGCGACTCGTTCCTTGAAGGCGTCGCTGGCTGCTTTCGTGGAGCAGCGCCGGAAATTTCACCGCGTCCAATGAGGCCAACTCGTTTTTTGGTTCTACTCGGCACTGAACGCGGCTCACCAGCATGACTGATCATTGGCTGGTCATTTCGCATGAGGCGACAAACTCAGGGGCACCCCGGATGCTCCTGCGGATTCTGGAGGGTGTCCGCGCCGCACGCGGCGCCGGATGGAGCTGCGAAATACTGCTCAGGAACGGTGGAAGTTTGCGCGATCAATTCGCGCGCTTTGGGCCGGTGCAGACGCTCTCGCATCCATGGGCCGCCGGTCCCTCGCTGCGGGCGGGACTGGTTCGTAAATTTTTCGACCGACCCTTCTGGCAGCCCTATCGCGCCAATAAAATCATGCGGCGCTGGGGCGCTGGTAAATTCGATCTCGTCTATAACAATTCCGCGACGAACGGTAAATTGGTGGCGGCGGCGCGTAATTTCGGCTGTCCGATTCTCACGCATGTCCACGAGCTTGGCAGCGTCCTGCGGCGATTCATCACGCCGGCGGAAGTTACGCAGACCATCGTGAGCACGGATCATTTCATCGCGGTTTCACCCGCGGCGGCTGCGGATTTGATGGCGTGCGGGGCGCCCCCAGATCGCGTCACCGTTGTCCCCAATTTTCTCCCGGCCATGCCACCGGCGCCCAACGCCGCCAACCCGGAGCTTCGCCGTTCATTGGGAATTTCGCCTGGGGCCGCTTTGGTCGTCGGGTGCGGCCATATTCACTCGATTAAGGGGACGGATCTTTTTGTGCAGATGGCGGCCGCGCTTCGGCGAAGCTTTTCGCGTCCGGTGAATTTCGTTTGGGTCGGCGGCGAGACGGACCTTCGGTTTGCGCATCGGGTGCGAAAAGCGGTGAAAGACCTCGGACTCGCTTCTTGGGTGCGGTTTGTCGGACCGGTGGACAACGCCGAGCCCTGGTTCGCTGCGAGTGATGTTGTCGCTGTTACGTCCCGCGAGGAGAGTTTCAGCCTGGTGGCGCTGGAAGCGGCGGCTCTGGGCGTTCCGGTTATCGGTTTTGGTGCAGCCCGCGGGTTAAGTAGCATTCTCGGCGAGACCCCTGAACTCCTCGTGACCGATCTCGATCCCCAAGCCATGGCGGAAACTTTGAAGCACGTCCTCAGCGAGCCCGTTCACGCCCGAATGCTGGGCGGGAAGCTCCGAGCTTTGGTGAACAAGTCGTTTCTGGCCGACCCGTGCCTCAAAGACATTTTGCAGGTCGTCGACACCCTGCAGGAGCGAGGGCGTTGATGGCTGCTTGGTCTGAACTTTGCGGTGTGGTCGTGACCTATCACCCCGATGAGCAGGTGACGGAAAATGTGCGCGCGATGGTGGGCGAGTGCGGACACGTGGTCGTGGTCGACAACGGCTCGACACCGGCGATTTGCGCAAGGCTGGCGGGGATACCCGGGGTGGAGGTGATCGCGTTGGGCGAGAACTTGGGAGTGGCGACCGCGCTAAATCGAGGTGCCCGCCGCGCGGTCGCGCAGGGCTGCCGCTGGGTGGTTACCTTTGATCAAGACAGCCGGCCGCAACCGGGAATGATCGCGGCGCTTCAAGCGACGGCGGAGGCCCAACCGGGGGCCGCAATCGTCGTTCCGTGTGTCGTCGAGCCAGATGGCAGCGACTACCGCTGGCTGCGGCCACGTCCGCAAACCCGCTGGCTTTTCCAGCGAATCCCCTGTCGAGGAGCCGATCTGCCGGCGGTGACCGCGGCAATCACATCCGGTTCGATGGTTGAGTTGAAAACGTGGCAGGAACTGGGGGGATTCGAAGAGAGTTTTTTTATCGACTACATCGACGTTGAGTTCTGCCTGCGGGTGATTCGCAGCGGGAGACGCGTGGCCGTCTCGTCCAAGGCCAAGCTGGATCACCGGCTGGGCAATCGCGCGCCGGGAGTTTTCCTTGGGCACGCGTTTCGCCCCATGCATCACCAGGCGTTTCGACATTACTATATCGCGAGAAACCGAGTGCGAGTTTGGCGGAAGCACGCGATGGCCGTGCCCCATTGGGCGTTGTTCGATTTTTGTTTTGCGAACTACAACACGTTTCGCGTCCTCGCTTTTGAAGACCGGAAATGGTCGAAACTGAAAGCGACATTCCTCGGCACGTGGGACGGGTTGAAGGGAAAGGAGGGACCTTGTCCGGAAATTCGCGCGCGAGCCTTCCGCTGAACTTTGTGCCTTCGCGCGCTGCGACGGCGGTTAAACCGGTGCAGCTTTCGGGGCCCAGCCTTTAAGGTGCCCCGACCGGTCGTGCCGGAGATTTCGCCAAGCGGGATTCCGGCGAAGGCCAGCAGCGCGAGGACGAAACGGGGACGCGCACACCGGCAGCGGTTCGCGCCCGATTACGCGTCATTATCATTAGCAGTTGCGACCGCTTTGATAGAGGGGAGCGGCGCGCTCTTGTTCACTTTCGATCGGGTGATGATCGAAAAAACGAGAGATGATGCTCTTCGAGCCAGCGAAGCTTTTGGGCGATGACCGGCGAAGTCGGAGCCGGAATATAGACGACAAAATCAGCGGTACGATTCGCCGCTTCCAAATCCCGCGTCTCCAAATAGCTGGCAACCCACCGGCGTTTCGCTTTCGCGACAGTCGCTGCATGAGTTTCCGGGGTAAAGTTGCTCCAGATCACACCCGCGAGGGCAAGCCACGCTAAACCAAAACCAATCCGCCATTTCGGCCCTCGTGAACTGGCCCATTCCTCAATGGCAAAAGCGAGACCACAAAGTGCCGGCATCATCAGCGTCGTGTAACGCCCCATGAAAGCCGCCGCCAAACTCGTCGGCAGCCGCCCAATAGCGGTCATGGTCGCATACACCAGCGTGGTTCCGATGAGAATCCACACGACCCGCACACGTGCGGTCGCTTGGCGTCGCCAGATGGCAATTGTCGCCATAAAAAATGCCGTCAGAACCAAACCGAGCGCCAAGGATCCCATGGCGGTGGACGCTGCCGAGATTCCGCGAAACCCGAGCAAATTCGTAAACATCAAAGCGCAAAAGCGCGGGTAGTCCCACCCGTTGGGCAACGGAAAACGCCACTCCTTCGTCCCCGGTGACCATTGATAGCCGTAGGCGAAGACCGCCACCGCGCCGAGCATGATGAGGAGGGTCCACGTTGCCAGTAGCCGATCAGATGGCGTTTTTTTCTTTTCCGCGCGGAGCCACAGCAACAAGGCGAGGCCGATGGTTACCGGCGCGCCGCAAAATCCGTAGCCGGTAAATAGGGTGAGCGGTCCAAAAATGCTGACACCGACGAGCCGCCAGACCGGACGTTCCGCGCTCCAAGCATAGGCCAGGAGAAGTGTGAGCAGAAGCGGCAGAATTTTTGCGGCCAGAAAGGGAGTTAACGTCAAGGTGTCCCATTGCGCGGTGCTCAGCAGCAGTAGCGGGAAAGCGGCGTCACTCCACCTGATGCGACCGCGAAGCCGCGCCGCCATTGCGATCGCCGTCGTGGTTGAGAGCCCAAGCGCAGCGACTCCAGCCCAGCCCTCGGCGCGAACGTTCCAATCCGTGGCGCGATAGAGATACCAGTCGATCAATCCTCCGAGTCCCAAACGGGGTGGACCGTGCTGTCTTAAAAATGCGCTCCACGGCCCGCGACCTTCGAAGAGAGGGTCGAGTGCATCCCATTGGTCGTTGAACAGCAGGTCTACCGCATTTTCGTGAACAAAACCGGCGAGTCGAACCAGGCACAGGCCAAAGACCCCGAACACGAAGATGATCTCAATAAGTCGGCCAACTCCCAGGGAAACGTTTGCTGCCCTTGCCTCGGCTTGATCGCGCATTTTACAAATCGTGGTGTCCACCGACCACACGGATGAAGGCTTCGAGGACGAACAGCCGCGAGATCGGGGGATCGAATATCAATCCGCGGGAAACTGCGAAGTAGGCCTCGAGCCATAACGAGGAGCCCTTGAAAACCACGTTTAGGCCTTGCTCGCGCCGCAACAACGAGCGCGTTTCGTACAACCCAAGTTGCACCAAGCCTGCGATCAACAACGCCACACCAGCGAGCAGGAGTAGCAAGGAGCGCGCGAATTTGGTGCCGGGCACATCGATGCGGAAGCGATCGAGCGGCGACGCGTAACGCACCCTCCCTCCCAAGACGAGACTGGCAAACGTCACCACGTCGCCGGCGAGCAGCGATAGCGGCACGAAAGTTTCCCGGGCGGAATTGGCGGAAGCGCGCGGCACGAGGTGCTACGGTGAAGCGGGTGGGAGTTCGCGCAGCATGGCTTGAATGGCGGGACGCGTGCTCCAGTGAGCTTTCGATTCCGCGGCACGCAATTCGCTTTCCGCCGCCTCCCGATGTCCCTGCGCCAGGAGCAGCCGTGCCGCGTAAACGTGAAACACGATCGGATTCGGTGAATGCCCCTGCGCCCAGCGTGCCCATTCGAGAGCGACGTCGGGGTTGTCGATCTGCCAGGTGTCGAGCCAGCGCCACAGTCCGAACGTGGAACTCGGAAAAGCTCGCACCCACCGCGCGGGCCAGGCCGAGGGAGCGGGCGGGGTGGCGAGTGCGAGCGAATAGAACAAGAACATGTGCAGCGCGATGATCACGCCTGCCGCGCCGAGAATGACGTGTGGCGCTGGTGAGGGCTTCGCCGGCGGGCGCGATTTCAGTCCGAGTCCCAGCGCCGCGCCCATGGCCAGCGCCGCGGGCAAAAACGCGACGAGGTGATAGAAAACGCCGTCGAGCAGGCCGGCCGCGACGCTCGCACTGAGGATCGCGAGCCACGCGAGCGCGGCAGTGTCGTTGCTCCGCGAAGCGAGCGGCCAGCCGCAGAGCAACGCTCCACCGAGCAGGACCAACGCGGGCAACATGCCGACGATCCCCACCTCAAGCCAGAGTTGCAGCACGAAGTTGTGGGGCTGTTGACCGTCGAGTTTCGGTGTCAGAAATCGATAGGAGTCGGGCCCGTGGCCTAACCACGGAGCCGCCCGCGCGCGGCCGGCGGCGACTCCCCAAAAATCATTCCGAGTCGACGTGAGTTCGCTCGTGCTTCCATTGGCGGCGGCGGTTGCGGTGCGGTGGAGGGCGTGCCACCACCCGAGTTCGGGTCGCGATGTCCAGAATGCGCTCGAGAGTGCCAGGCCGAGAAACAAAAAGAGCGCGGTGGCTCGCACCAACGCCTTTCGATCCGCCGTCGCGCTGAATATCCACCACAGCACGAGCGCTCCCGCTAGCGCGAGCAGCGGCGTGCGGCCCCCGGACCAAAGCAGGCCGCCCCAACTTGCCGTTCCGACGATCGCCCAAAAAATCCGCCGGGGGCGCGTTTCGCGGGAGTGAGCGAAGAGCCAGGTGCTCGCGAGGGCTCCCGAAAGCGTATGCAACCCAAGGTGCCGCGGATGCGCATAGAGCGGTACCATGCCGCGATCACCCAGCCACCAGAGCGCCCAAACGGCGAGTGAACCAGCCGCGGTGCCCAAGGCCATTCCCGCCAGCAAACGCCGGCTCGAGCTGGCGTCGGTGCCGACCAACTGGGCGACAATGAGTCCAGCAGCTGCGAGGATCACCCATGAGGCAGCGGTGACCAGGGCGGGCGACGGCTGGTCAGCCATTGCCACCGAAAGTGTCACCGCGACCGGGATCGCTCCCGCGGAAAATCTTAACCACGCGGGACCGCTTCGCATGCGGGCGACGATCTGGGTGAGTTGACCGCGACCGGCCCAAAGCCCCGGCAACAGTAATATGAGAGCCCCACTGCGATCGAAATCGACCGGCAGCGCTTGGAGAAAAGGCAACGTGGCCAATGCCGCGGCAATCCAGCCGGCGGCACTTTTTTGGGTGAGTGGCTGCGTGCTCAATTCGATTTAGTTGCTGGCGGCGCGGCTAAAAAGCGTGCGCACCATGTTTTCGCTGTAAGCTGGGGTGTCGAGCGTCACTCCCGTGGGCGGATCGATCTTAAGGACGGCTCCTGCAAGACGCACCAAAGGTTCCGACCAGGCGGACACAGGCAGTGAAGCCAAATCGCTTCGATGAACGGTTTCATCCTGCACCAGCAAGCGGGCCGCCAATGCTGAGGGCGCGGAGCCGAGTGCGTGCCACGTGGTGAGGGCGGCGGATTGATCGCCGGAACGCCAGAGCGCGAGAGCGGCCACGGCACGGAGATCCGACACGTCTCCGCTCGGACGGGCGGCGAAGTTTTTGCAGACGCCCAACCATTTTTTTTCGTCGGAGGCGCGTGCCGTCCCGCTGAGCAACAGGTTGAAGTACGAAGCGACCGCCAGACGCGAGGCATCCGGATGTGCTGGCTGCAGCTGGAGTGCCGCCGTGGCTTCAGAGAAGGCGAGTTCGTCGTCGCCGACGGTGGCGGCGGCACGTGCGAGCAACGCGTGATCCTGCACGAAGGTCCTTTTGCTCTGCACCTCGTCGAGAGTTGAAAAGGTCAGAAAGCCGCCCACGACCACAGCGCCCAGCAGAGCAAACTGAGACGTGCTCCTCCACGTCCGCCAAAAACCTAACCCCGCAATCGCACCACCGCCGAGTAAGGTGGCGAGGGCGGCGAGCGGTAGACGAAAACGCGCGCTGACGAAAAACAACAGCACCGACGCGGCACAGGCGGTCACCACGAGAGCAAACGCGCCAGCGGTCCGAGGTGATTCCGCGACCAGGCGCGCCGCTCCGGCCACGCCGAGGATAAATAGAATTCCCCAGGACAGCGGGTTCCATCGCAACCAAGGGGAACGCGCTTTGTGGAACGCGTAGGTTTTGTTGTTATACTGCTCCCACGTGTTGGTCAGCGCGTAGGCCTTGCGCGCGATCTGCGCGAGCCAGGCCCCCGGATGGTGAAAAACACGATCCAGGAAACGCGCCCGCCAGTAAGTATTCATCTCCGCAACCCTGACGACGGCGGAACCGGTTGCTTGTTGATAGAGGATCATCGACTCGGCGCGGGCGGGATTGGCGGCGGCGAGTTCCGGCGTCAGGCTGATCTGCTGTTCATAGTAACGACCGTGTGAACCCGGTTGATTGGCAGCCCAAAGATTATAGGCGCCCTGCCACGGTAGAAAGCCCGCCACGCCGCTGATGCGCCACTGCCAGCCGGCGAGGAGAAAAAACAAACTTGCTCCTGCCAAAGCAGACAAGACGGCGAGATGAGATCGCCCCTTTCGCGTGCTCCACCAGGCGAGCAAGGGCAGTGTGGCCCAGACGAAAAGATAGTTCGGGCGCATGAGAGTCGCTGCTGCCCAGAATACGCTCGCGACGATCCAAGGACGGATATTCACCCCGGTGATTTTTTCGGAAACGGGATCGAACCGGAGCGGTCGGGCGATGGTACATAGTCCCGCAAGAAAGAGCGTGAGCGCGGGAGTCGCATCCAGTGCCTGCGTCGCGTAATGCACAAAAACGGGATGCATCGCATAGAGCACTCCTGCCGCCAAAGCTCCGCGTGGTCCAAACCAGCGACCCGCAATTGCGGCGATCAGCCCCGCGTTTATTCCGTGAAGAACCGCGCCAAGCAACAGCGCCGCGGGAAACAGTCCGGCACCCGACACGCCAATCGCACGCAGTGCCGCCAGAACGAGAGCATAAAGCGGTGCGCGATAAAAGGGCTCGGCCGGAAGAGAATGCTGCACCATTCCCTCCGCGAGGATGAGGTTTTCGCGTTCATCCAAAACGGGCACGCGGCCAAGAGGCGTTGCCAGATACCAAGCGAGATGCGCACACGCATAGGCGAGAGCAATCGCTACAGGCCCGAGCACCGGCCAGAACGGATGGAGCGACCTGATGGGTGCAGGTTTATTAACAAACATTCAGGAGTGGCGAACAAGACAGCGCCGCCGGACGAAGGCGGCAAGCCTCGGCGATGAAAGCCGGTTTGGCGTGTTGTGCGCCCCGCGGTCGCGGGCGAAGTTTCCCTGGTGCAAACTCGAGAACTCCGTCTCCGTCATTTCCGCGAAACGCGTCCGCTCGTTCGCTTCCGGTAATTTCTGCGCCCTCGCAGCGGGCTAAAACCGCCGCCGCTTTTTTATCGCGGCCCTCGCGGACCACAGCGGCGACGACGGCTTTCAAGCGGTCGCGATGACGCAGACGAAACGCATCCGGCTCCCCGAGCGACTGGCGCACCGCCGAGTAGCGGGCGCACGAACGCTCTTAGGCCCATTCGAAAACGTCGCGCAGGTAATCGACGCGGTTCAACTCGTACACGCCGAGGATCGCCTGGCTACGGCAGGGTCTTGATCCGGATGTGACGGTAGGCGATGGCGCCTGTGTCTGATTCGAAGCCGAGCTGGCCGGGTTCGGCGATTTTCAAAGCGGCTTCGAGGACTTCGCCGTTACAGGTGCAGCGGGCCACGCCGTTTTGCATCGTGACCTCGATCACGTTCCACTCCAGGGGCCGGTAGAATTTAAAATCCTTGTAGGCATAACTGCGGTAGTCGCCGCACTGGAGCTGGGTTTTGTTGAAGAAAAGTCCGCCGTCCGTCTTTTCCGCGGCGCGAAATTCGAAACGCAGCACAAAATTTCCCGTGAACGATTTCGTCGTCCAGAGCAGCACGCGGCCCTTGGCGGCTTTCTCGTCGTTGCCGGAGAGCGCGGCGTCCTTGATCGTGAAGCGGCCGTCGCCCGGATCGGTTTTGCCGTCGAGCGCGGGCTCGTCCTTGTGTTGCCAGCCGGTGAGATCCTTGCCGTTGAAGAGCGCGGTGAAGCCGGGCTCGGGCGAGAAATCCGCGGCGGGCGCCAAAGTAACGAGAAGGAAGGCGAGGAGAACGGGACGGATCGGTGAGGCGTATTTCATCCGCGCACCGTGGCAGATGGCGGGCGGGAATAAATCCAAATTCACGGGACGCTCGGACGCGCGGACCCTTTTGCCGGGTCAGGGCGGGTCACGGGCGAAACGCGCCGGCCGAAGTGTTCGCCGAAGCGCGATCCGAAAGCCCGGGTACACCGCCATTCATCCGGCGAACGATCATGCTTGTGGGCGGGGAGGGCCTCACCCCGCAGGTTTCAGGTTGCGCACCGTCTACCTCGCGGGGTGCGGGCACTCCGTCCACCACCCAGAGAGTGGCGGCTTGAGGAAGACCCACGCTGCCTCCCGTCTTCCGCCGTGGCGCAGACGACGCGTTCGCCTCAGCGCCACGTTTTCTTCCACGCCGCAAACTCGGCCGGGCGCAGCCGGAAGCGCGCAAAGTTCCCTTCATGCAGACTCGTGAGTTCGGTCTCCACCATTTCCGCGAAACGCTGACGCTCGCGGGCGTCCGGCAGTTTTTGGGCTTCGCGCCGGACAAAGGCCGTCGCCGCCTTTTTGTCCCGGCGGTCGCGGACGACGGCGGCGACGATTTCCTTCAGGCGTTCGCGGTGGCGCAGCCGGAACGCATCCGGTTCGCCGAGCGACTGGCGAACCGCCGAATAGCGGGCGCACGAGCGTTCGTAGGCCCACTCGAAAACGTCGCGCAGGTAATCGACGCGCTTCAGCTCATACACGCCGAGGATCGCCTGGGTGTAGTCGGACTGCGGCACATCGACGAACGACAGCGGCCCGAGATTGCGCTGCACGAGCGGGATGTTCGCGGCGAGTCGTGACAAGCGCTTGTTCACGTCCTCGAACGGCTGGAGATAAGGCAGGTGCACCATGGCGAAAAACGCTTGTTCGAAGGCATCCTCGATGGCGCCCGCCGTTGCGAGGATCTGATCGAAGCATTCCTCGATCGCCGAAGGCAGCTCCAGCGGGTGGAAGACCGAGCCGCCGATGGCGACCGCGTGGGTGCGCAGCCGCCCTCCTGCGGTCGGATCGGGCAGCAGATTTTCGGCCAGCAACGCGTGGAGATTGCAGAGCGTGTAGCGGTTGAAACCGATCTCGCCGGCATGCTCTGCCAGCAGCTCGATCGCGGCCTTGTGGTTGAGGATCATCTGCGTCTCGTGCGCGGCCTTGCCCTCGGCGTTTTCGCCCAACTCCAGGAGACGCTGCGTTTCCAGCAGCGAATAGGTGTTGCCCTCGAGCCGGCTGGAATTCCACGAAAGGTCGATGAGCAGCCGGTCCATCACCTTGCGCAGGTGGGTGCCGGCCGGCTGGACTGCTCCCGTGGTCCGGCCAAGCTCCGCGAGTTTACGGCACAGGGCGGGAGGAAGGTACGCCGATACGTTTGGCCGGTAGCTCTCAAGAAACGAAACGTCGTAGCCCGCTGGTTTGCGTTGCGTGACCGGGCGGGTCACGCGGCGTTGGATTTCTCCAGCCGCGGCGGAAAGCGGAATGCGAAGATGCGCGTCGCCCTCGTAGGTTGCCGGCGCTTCGGCGACGGCGCGCGTGATCCCGCGTGGCGTATGATAACGCCGGCCGGCGCGGGAACTCAGCGCGATCACGCGCTGTTCGCCGACGAGCTGCGCGAGCCGGCGCTGCAAAGTGCGGCGGGCGAGGGGGCGCGGCAGTTTGCGCGCGATTTCCTCCAACGAAACCGGCTGCGGGGATCCCGCCACGGCATCGATGACATGGTCCAGTTCAACTTCTGGAATGGCTTTCGGCATGGCGCAAGAGGTGGCGCAAGATGATCTCTTGCGCCACAATAAAATCCGACCCGAGCTGATTTTTATTCAACCGGAGGTGAATCACCTCTGAAAAATGACGGAAATTAGAATTTGCCTCCTCATTCTTCGTTATGGCGCAAAAGCCAACCTTGCGCCACCTGCCTGAATCAGACGAGGGCTGGAAAGGGTGTGCGTCCATCGGCGCGCGATCGCGTCGGAGGGTTGAAGCACCCGGGGTTCCGACGTCCTCGCCCTGTTTGAAGCCGACGACGCAAGCCTCGCGGAAGTGAACCCGACCAGTATCCGTGGGCAACCCGGTGCTACTTCGACGGCGCCCCAAGCGGCACGGCGACGTAGAGCCACGCGTGCCCGCCTTTCGGCCGGTTGCGGGCGTTGAACTCGTGAAAGTATTTCGCCACGAGCATCACGTGATTGGGCAGAACGTGTTTCACGCACGGCCCGAGGCCATCCACGCGCACGCGATTTCCGGTGGGGCCGACGCTCCGTCCGGCCTGCCGGTCGTCGGTGAGTTGACGGAGGGAATAGCCGGCGATGCCGAGCGTCGTGGCACGCTGGGGAGACCAGCCTACCGCCACGTTGAGATAAGCGGTCTGGCCAGACTCGTAGCCGGTCGCGGAATTTCGAAAATTGAAGTCCGTGTGCAGCCGGTAGGAAACGTCCCAGGCCGGCGCGGGACGCCAGGTGCCGATGTGGTTCAACCGCACTACCCACCGGTTCTGCCCGGGATTTACGAGGCGGGTCGAGTCGTAGCTGCCCAGCGGTATCACGAGATCGACCGAGTTGATCATGTCGAAATTTTGGAAGGTCCAATGGAGTCCGTTTCCAATCGTGAGATCACCCAGCGCCCGCCGCCGCTGTGTTAGGGAAACGCCAGGGGCGGGCGCGAGTGCCAGATCAAGATCGAGCACCGGCAGGATGAACAATGTGCCCCAGCGATCCGCGCCCAGCACCGAGGCGGGTTTTACCCAATCGATCCTTGGCGTGAGCGCGTTGACGGTGAGCCCGAAGCTCGGCACGGCGCTGTTACCCGCGTCGTCGGCGAGGAAATCGGCGTGATAGCGGCTGGAATAGAGCAGTCCGTACCATCCCGGTGGCGGCATGGCGGCGACATGAAAGTCTTCCCCTCCATTGGGGAACGCCGGTGCGCCGCCTTCGATCGCGTGGACCGCGAAAGGCAGGCAGACAAAAACGCTCAGTTGAACGAGAAGTGTTCGGGCGCTGGGAAACGTTTTCATCGGCTGGAAAGGGGAGGCCCCGACCGCACGGGCGGCTTGGGCTTCACCACCGCTCTAATGGTTTTCGCGTGAAAGGTTACGCCGGGTCGGATTCGGCGCGAAAACCTCCATCCCGCCCCTTTATTAAAACCGCTCTAGGGCGCGGGGGAATCTTGCTGAAGCGGCGCAGCGTCGGTTTCGCGGAAGGAAGCCGCGCGGAAAAAACGCACGGTGCCATCACCGAGGGCGGCGGCGAGAATGTTGCCGTCGGGTGAGAAGCGGAGGAGCCGGACCTCCTGCTCGAAGCCTTCGGGGAGCCCGATGTAGAGCGGAAGTTGAGCCACCGCAGCGCGCAGGGGCACACTGTTTAAGAGGATGCTTTTGTCGCAGCTTCCCGCGGCCAGGGTCTGGCCGTCGGGCGAAAAGGCGAGCGCCCAGACCGGACGGTTGTGCGAGCGGAAAATCGCCAGCTGCTGGCCGGTCGTGGCATCCCAGAGCCCGGTCGTATTATCCAAACTGCCCGTGGCGAGATAACGACCGTCGGCGGAAACGGCGAGCGCGGTGATGCCGAGTTTGTGCGCGGCGAACGAGAGGCGTTTTTTTCGCGGCTCCACATCCCAGATCTCCACCGTGCCGGTGGGCAATCCCAAGAACATGGTTTCCCCATCGGGTGACATGGCGATGGTCGTCGCCGAACTCATCGCACCGGAGTTGATCCCATCGCGGGCACTGGAAATTTCGCAGAGGCAGGTCAGGCGGGTTTCGGGCCGATCTGCGACCAGGGCGACGCGTTCCTGCGGGGTGAGCGGGTCGGCCAGCCAGCTCGCGAATTTGGCCTTGGGCCGGATGATTTCTCCGGGGATGCCGCCGGAGACCGGCCAGCGTTGCACCGTCCCGTCGAATCCTTCTCCCAGTACAAATTTGCCATCGGCCGAGAACGCCACCGTCCGCGCTTCAAGCGGAAATGATTCCATGGTTTCAAACGTATCTGTCCGCCAGATTTTGATCCGTCCGTCCGCCGCGGAGCCGGCGAAAAACCGGCTGTCCGGAGAGAAGGCAATGCTCGGGGTGCGATCGATCCACTCCGGCCCGCGGAGCAGACGCGGCATTTCGGTCGGCAGGCGGCTGGCTCGCGCCGGCAGGACCAAAGCCACTTCGTCTTCGGCGCCGCTGACGAGGCGTTGTCCATCCGGCGAAAAGGCGACGCTGCGAATGGTGCTGCTGTGGCCGTTGAGCGATTCGATCTTTTCCCATGAGTTCGTGTCCCACACGCCCACCGAGCGGTTGTTGCCGCCGGCGGCGAGGGCACGGCCGTTCGGGGAAAACGCCAAACCCCAGATGGGATCAAGGAAGGCGCGGAAGGCGTGTTCCTGCTGGCCGCTGCGCACGTTCCAGATTTTCAGCCGGCCATCGAAGCCGGAGGACACGAGGCGTTCGCCGTCAGGAGAAAGCGCGAGGGCCAGCACCGGTCGCGGATCGATCACCGCTGCGAGTTGCTGGTGCGCGGCAAGATCGAAGACCAAAATCCCCGGGTGCTTCTGTCCCGTGATCGCCACCCGCCGGCCGTCCGCGGAGACGGCGAAACAGACATCGGGAGTCAGCTCGACGGATTTTTCCGGCGCGGCGCCGGCATCGAGAGGGCGCAGGGTGGGGAGGAGATCCGGCCCCAGGACGACGACGTTTTTTCCATCGGGCAACGCGGCGAGCAGCGCGCCACCCACCGGGCGGGCCAGCGACAGTTTTTTCGTCGCGACCTCGAGCCGCCAAATCGAATTGTCGCGCTGACTGACAATCAACGCGGCGGAATCGGGAGTGAATCCGCCCACGCCGGCAATACCTTCAACGGATAGGAGTTCACTGCGGGTCGCCGCGTCCCACACGCGGAGATTTCCGTCCACGCTTTGCGTCGCGATGAATTTCCCGTCCGGCGAGTAGCGCGTGGCGAACACCACCTGCCGGTGGCCGGCGAGGGGGCCGAATGCGTCCGACTTTCCGCGGTACCAGAAATGTCTCCATTCGAATCCCCTGACATCCCGCTGTCCGGGTTTCGGGCGCGTGTCGTCGAGCGCTGCCCGCAACGACACCGGGTCCGAGCCACCCGCCGCGAAAAAGCTGTTCGAAGCCACCATCATGTTGGCGGCGTAAAGATTGTCCTGGGCCGTCACCCGCGCTCGTTGTTCGTCCGCGCGCGAGACTTCGATGCGCCGCGCCGCGGTATAAAAAATGGTCGAGGTGACGGTCAGCGCGACGATGACCGTGGCGGCGAGCGCGGCGATCGCGGGATGACGCCGGCCCCAGCGCCAGGCTTGCTCCGGCGCCGAAACGGGGCGGGCGAGAATGGGTTCGTGGCGCACAAAGCGCGCGAGTTCATCCGCAAATTCCTGCGCCGAGGCGTAGCGCCGCGCCGGATCTTTCTCCAGGCACTTCAGGGAAATCGTCTGGAGATCGCGCGGCACGGTGGGAACGAGGACGCGCGGTGGCACCGGCTCCGCTTCGAAGACGAGGCGCATGGTTTCCTGCACGGTGCTGGCGAGAAAGGGCGGCCGGCCGGTGAGCAGCGCATACAACAGACCGCCGAGCGCGTAGACGTCGCTGCGAACTCCGATCTCGCGGGAGCGCCCCGCCGCCTGCTCGGGTGGCGCGTAGTTGGGAGAGCCGAGAATCTGGCCGGCGACGGTGACTTCCGCTTGGTCGCGAAGACGTTTCGCCAGGCCGAAGTCGGCCACGCGCGGGCGATCGTTTTGATCGATCAGCACATTCGAGGGCTTCAGGTCCCGGTGCAGAATTCCGTGCTGATGCGCGAAACTGACCGCCTCAGCGATCGCGTGGAGGTAGTTCGCGGCGCGAACGGGAGCGAGGGGCTTTCCGTCTGCGACCTGGGCGAGATTCTGGCCCTTGATGTACTCCATCGCGTAGTACGGCTGGTTGTCCCACTCTCCGAACTCGTGGATCGCGACGATCCCGGGGTGCTGCAGGGAGGCCGCCGCTTCGGCTTCCGCTTGGAAGCGGCGCAAAAGGGATTCGCTCGAATAGGCACCACCGACCACGACCTTCAGCGCCACGATGCGGTTGAGCGTGGTCTGGCGCGCCTTGTAAACCACGCCCATGCCGCCGCGGGCGATCTCTTCGATCAGTTCGTAGGCACCGAAGCTGCGCGGCAGCAGCAGTGAATGAGCGGCGGGGATTTCCGTCTCGCCGGGGACGTCCGTGAGTCCGATCCGGAGCATGCAGGCAGGGCAGAGTTCGCCGCTGATTCCGCTGCCTGCGGTGTTGCCGCAGGCCTGGCAGCATTGAATTGGTTTCATGGGGAAGCGGACCTGGCTATTCCTCACTAACGAAATTCCGGGTGAAGGTTACTTCACCGGATCGAGTGAGGCTAAGAGATATCTCAACTCGTCCTCGATTTCGCCGGGGCTGGCGACGGTATGGGCCACTTCCTCGCGCAGGCACTCCTTGTAGCGGAGTCGGAGCCGGTGAACCGCCACTTTAACGGCTCCCTCCGTCATGCCGAGCTTGCGGCCGATCTCCTCGTAACCCGCCTCGGCGCGTCCGCCCCACAGCAGCACGCTGATCTCGTCAAAGAGCGGCCCCTTGCGAGCCGCCGCATACTCCTGCCTCAGGGTTTGCAGGACCTGGTTGAGCAGGCTCGCCGCCCACTTCTGATCGTAGAGCCGCTCCGGCGTGAGATTCGTGGCCGGCTCGTTCTGAAAGCGGGCTTCCGCATCCGCTTCGTCGATGGAGATGATCGCCTGACCGCCACCCCGTTTTTGACTTTGGGCGCGGGCCCGCTCGTTGGATTGAAAGTTTTGGAGGGCGCTCAGCAGGAACGTGCGAAATCGGCCGCGCGCCGGATCGGCCTTCGCGAACACGTTTTTTTCCAGCAAAAACGCGAAGAACGATTGAATGAGATCTTCGGCATCATGCGGCGAAAGCCGGCCGCGCCGCACAAACGAGTAAAGCGGATACCAGTAAGTTTTGCAGAGCTGGGCGAGCGCCGCGGTGGTTCCGAGTGAGGTCGACCCGCCCGCCTGCAACACCAGCGTCCAGCGTGTGGTGGCAAAGACCCGGGCTCCTCGCAAACCGGGTGATGAGGCATCGGACGCAGGCACGGCGGCACAGGTAGCAGCAACCACTATCGATGCCAGATTTAATCTTTTCGCCGCCCGGGAAGTTCGTCCGGAGTGGAGGAGCCGTTGCGGCACGGGCATCTTGCCCGCGGGCTCGGAACACGTGCCGGACGCCCGTGCCACTCAGACTGGGCTGCCACGCCGGAATCAGCCGGACGTTTCGAAGCCAGCGGCGATCTTTTCGCGGAGGTGCGTGATGCGCTGTTTCGATTCGCTGTTGCGGACGGCCATGGCGTACGCGGCGGTTTCGCCGACGAGGTAAACTTTTTTCTTTCCGCGAGTGATCGCGGTGTAGATCAGGTTTCGCTGCAGCATCATGAAATGACCTTTGAGCAGCGGAATCACGACGACGGGATATTCACTGCCCTGCGATTTGTGGATGCTGATCGCGTAGGCGAGCGCGAGATCTCCGAACTCCCCGCGCTCGAAGGTCTGCAGGTTGCCCTCGAAATCGGCCGTCAGGGAGTTCTTCGTGACATCGATCGACTTCACGGTGCCGATGTCACCGTTGAAGAGGTTTTTGTCGTAGTTGTTGCGGAGCTGAATGATTTTGTCGCCCGCGCGATATTCGCCGCTCACCGCGCGAAGACCGCGTGAATGCGGATTGAGCGCCGCTTGGAGTTGCGCGTTGAGATTGCCGACTCCCGCGATGCCCTTGTGCATCGGCGCGAGCACCTGGACGTCGGCGATGGGGTTCGGCCATTTCAGTTTCTGCGGCACGAACTCGGTGCAAAGCTGGATTACTTTACGGACGCAGTCCTCCGCATCCGTGGCGCTGATGAAGGTAAGATCGCTCCACGGTTCGAGTGTCGCGACGTCCGGAGTGGTGGGTGGCGCGGACGGGTTGCCCGAGTTGATCGCGTGGGCGGTCGTCACGATCTGGCTTTGGCCGGCCTGGCGGTAAATCACCGAGAGTCGTGTCACTGGCACGGATTCAGTGGCCATGAGATCCTTCAAGACGTTGCCGGCGCCGACGCTCGGGAGCTGGTCCGCGTCGCCGACGAGGAGCAGGTGGGCGCGCGAGGGCACGGCCTGGAGCAGCGCGGCGGCGAGCCGCGAATCGAGCATCGAGGCTTCGTCGACGATCAGGAAATCCGTGGCGAGCGGGGTTGACTCGTTGGAGATGAAACCGCCGCCGGCCGGATCGTATTTCAACAGCCGGTGAATCGTGGAGGCGAGGCCGCCGGTGGTTTCCGCGAGCCGCTGCGCGGCGCGGCCGGTGGGTGCGGCGAGATGCACGCGCACCTTCTTCGCTTTGAGGATTTCGACGAGAGCACGCAGAATGCTCGTCTTTCCGGTACCCGGGCCGCCGGTGAGAACCGTGAATTTGTGGGCGAGGGCGTTCCTCAGGGCGGTGCGTTGGAGGTCGGCGAACGCGAAGCCCGCTTTGTCCTCGGCCCATTTCACGGCGGCATCGATCTTGATGGGGGGCAGCCCGCTCGCGACGCGGAGGAGGCGCGCGACGGTCGCGGAGATTTTCTGTTCCGCGCGATTGTTGTGCGGCAACTGGATGAGACCCGCTCCAGGGAGAGGGTTATCCACGCCGTGGGGGAGGTGGCGAATGAGCGCTTTCGTTTCCACCAGAGCTTCGAAGCGCGCGGTGATTCGCTCCGTCGTCGTCTCCAGCAGCTCGGCCGCGTGATCGCGCAGCTCAGCCTCGCGAAAAGCCGTGTGACCCTCCTCCTGCAAAACCTCGAGCGCGTAAATGATGCCGGCATCGAGGCGCGGGGGCGCATCGTTGGCGAAGCCGAGATTGATCGCGATGCGGTCGGCGGTCTTGAACCCGATGCCATCGATTTCGCGAGCGACCTGGTAGGGTTGGGTGAGCAGGACTTGTTTTGCTTGCGCTCCGTACTTGGTGACGAGTTTCACGCATTGGGAGGGCGTGACGCCGTAGGTCTGGAGGAAAATGTAGA
>JBDSSU010000593.1:0-9006 GCA_039928635.1 Opitutaceae bacterium
GCGGAGAGCACCGCGGCGATTGCGACCGCGGATTTCGACGGCGACGGCCGCGTGGAGGTGTTCATCGGTGGTCGCGTGGTACCGGGGAAATACCCCGAGTTGCCTCGAAGTTTTCTCTTCCGAAATATCGGTGGCAAACTGGTCGACGTGACCGACGAAATCGCTCCGGAGCTAAGGCGGATCGGAATGGTCACGGCCGCGGTTTGGGCCGACATCGACGGTGATAAACGGCCCGACCTTCTGCTCGCGCTCGAATGGGGCCCCATCGCTTATTTCCGCAACACGGGAAGCCGTCTGGAAAATCTCACCGCGAAGTCGCGGCTGGCGGGCGTCACGGGATGGTGGAGCGCCTTGGCCGTCGTCGATGTGAACAGCGATGGCCGGCCGGATCTCGTGGCCGGGAATGTCGGCTTGAACACGAAGTACCACGCCAGCGCCGCGGAGCCGACGCTGCTGTACGCGGGTGACCTTGATGGCAGCGGCCGAAGCTCGCTCCTCGAAGCGCAATATGAGGACGGAAAACTTTTTCCCCTCCGCGGGCGGAGCAAGCTCGCGTACACCTTTCCCTGGTTGTCCAAAAAATTTCCAAGTTACAAAGCCTACGCCCAAGCGACGCTGAGCGACATCTTCGAGCCGGAGCGGATGACCGGGGCACAGCGTCTGAGCGCCAGCGAGCTCGCGAGTGGAATTTTCCTGCAGGGCGCGGACGGTGGCTTCACGTTTCAACCTCTCCCGCGGCTCGCGCAGGTCGCGCCCATCAACGCTCTCATCGCGCGCGATCTCGATGGCGACGGGAAGGTGGATCTGATCGGTGTCGGAAATAATTTCGGCCCGGAGCCAACCACCGGTCGTTTCGATGGTGGACTCGGGGTGTTTCTCAAGGGGGACGGGCAGGGAAATTTTGTTTCCCTTTCTCCGGGAGAGTCCGGGTTCAGTGTGACCGGAGATGCTCGCTCCGCGGTGGCGGTTACTCTGGGGGAAGGGGGCGAAACCGGCGTGCTGGTCTCGCGTCGCGAAGGGCCGTTGCTTTTGTTCGCGACGCCGAAGCGCTGAGCGCAGGTGTGCCGCCTTCGCTGCGATTTCGTCAACTGTTCGCTTTGCCCTGGCGCAGGCGGTCGAGGAACACGGCCACGATGATGACGACGCCGATGATGATTTCCTGCAGTTCGGTCCCCCAGCCCATCTGCTGTGAACCGTTGCGCAGGACGGCCATGATGAGCGCGCCGATGATCGATCCCAGAATCGTCCCGACTCCGCCCGACAAGCTCGCCCCGCCGATGATCACGGCCGCGATGATATCCAATTCAAGCCCGACTGCGGCGGTCGGGTCGCCCTGGCCCAGACGGGAAAGCTGCAGCAAACCCGCGATGCCAAAGAATCCGCCAGCGAGCGCGTAGATCATCACCTTCAGCCGCGTCGTCGGTATTCCACAAAGGCGCGCCGTCGTTTCATTCGAGCCGAGCGCGAACACATGCCGGCCGAAGACGGTGCGGCGCAAAAGCAGCGAGGTCATGACCGCCAGCACGACCGCGATCCATACTCCGACCGGCAGGCTCCCGACGAACTGGAGAAAGCGCACCAGAAAATCCGGCATCCAGGCCGGGCCGTCCCCGGCAATGCTGAAGGTCGGCGTGTTCATCCACGTGTTGATCCCCGCGCTCCGGTCGTAGTTCACGGTTTGGTTTCCCGCCAAACGCTTCGCCGAACCGCGCGCAATCCCCAGCGTCCCCAGCGTGATGATAAACGGAATCACCCGGAGCCCCGCAATCGCCACCCCGTTCACCAAACCCACGATACCGCCGGAGAGCACGCACACGAGGAGGACACCCGCCGGACCCCAGCCGCGCTGGATGAGCGAAGCGCCCACCACACTCGTCAACGCGATGCTCGAACCCACCGACAGATCGATCCCACCGCTCACGATGATCAACGTCATCCCGAGCGCGCTCACCGCAACGATCACGGTTTGAATGAAGATGAACCGGAAATTCCCATACGTGGGAAACACCTCGCGCATCTCCGCCGGCAGCGAAAACAGGGCGACCACCAGAATCAGTCCGAGGAATGGGCCGAGCTTGGTGAGCAGTCGTTTCAAAGGGGGGTTCATCAGGGGAAAATTTTTCAGGTGCTGCCCGTCGCCACGCGCATGATCTCCGCTTCCGTCCACTCGGCGCGTGGGCGCACCGCGGTTAACTCGCCGCGCGTCATCACGCCGATCGTGTCGCAGAGTCCGAGCAGTTCGGGAAGATAACTGCTCACCAGCACGACCGCCTTGCCCGAGGCCGCCAGTTCGCCAATCAGCTCATAGATCTGCGCCTTGCTGCCGACGTCGATGCCGCGCGTCGGTTCATCGAGGAGGAAGAGCCGCGAGGGATGCTCCAGCAATCGCGCGAGGGCGACCTTCTGCTGGTTGCCGCCGGACAACTGGCTGATCAGCTGCGTCGCGTCGCGACATTTCACCCGCAGCGTTTCCACCCAGCGCTGGGCGACCCCGTGCTGCCGGCTTGCGCTGATCCACCCAAGCCGGCCGAACGTTTCCATTTTGGTCAGCGTCAGATTGTCCGCGATCGACTGGTTCAACATGAGCCCCTCCTCCTTCCGGTTCTCACTGAGGAAACCCAGTCCCTGCCGCCAGCGGGTCCGCGGCTGCGCCTTTCCCGCGGGAGCGCCGACGAGGCAGACCTCGCCGGCGGTGAGTTTATCCAGCGCAAAAACGGCGCGGAGCAGATCCGTGCGCCCCGCGCCAATCAGCCCGGCCAGACCGAAGATTTCGCCGGCGCGCAGCGTGAGACTCGCCCGTTTCAAACGCGGCGGGCTCGCCACCGTTTTCACTTCGAGCACCACCGCTCCCGGCTCACGACGCGTGCGCGGATAAAGGTCTTTCACCTCCCGCCCCGTCATGAGCGTGACGATCTGGTCGAGCGTCGCGTCCTTCATCACACCGGTTCCGACGGTTTCTCCGTCCTTTAACACCGTGTAGCGATCGCAGAGGCGCCGGCACTCTTCCAGGAAATGACTGATGTAGATCACACTGACGCCGCGATCCCGCAGCCGCAGGATGGTCGCGAAGAGTTTCTCCGTGTCGGCTTGCGTGAGGCTGCTGGTGGGTTCGTCCATGATCAGCACTTTGGGCTGCATCAACAGCGCCCGCGCGATCTCGATGATCTGCTGCTCCGCGATCGTGAACTCGCCGGCACGGCGGTCGAGGTCGAGAGTTTCGTGGCCGAGTTGTGCCAGCGCCGCCTGCGCGCGCTCGCGCGCGGCCCGGCGGTCGATCCAGCCCAGGTGCGCGGACTCGGCACCGAGAAGAATATTTTCCTGCGCCGTGAGATGCAGCGCGAGGTTCAGTTCCTGATAGATCATCGCCACGCCCTTCCGGCGGGCGTCGTTCGGATCGGTGGGCAGGTAAGGCTGTTCACCGAGTGCCATCGTACCGGCGTCAGCCGTGTGTGCCCCGCTGAGAATCTTCATCAGCGTACTCTTGCCGGCGCCATTCTCCCCGATGAGCGCATGGATTTCTCCCGGCGCGATTTCGAGCGACACGCTTTTCAGCGCACGCGTCGCGCCGAAACTTTTTTGGATGCCGGAGAGACGGAGCGCCGGCGTAATTCGATCGCTATGCTGCGTCATTTTTGGTCGTCCGGTTGCGCCAATAGCCGGGTTCACGGCTGCAATGCATGACCGCGACGACCAGCAGGTAATTAGGTTCGATCGTGAAAAGAATGCCGTAGGGAAATACACGCGTTAGGCACCGACGAACATCACCTTCAAAACGCGGAAAGCTTTCCGGAGCGGTGGCCATACGGGTGATTGCACCCTGCACACAATCGATGAATCGCTGATCTAATCCGGGCTGACGCCCAAGATAGAACACCGCAGCCTCTTTGAACTCAGCGAGCGCTTCGGGGTGAAACTCACACCTCATCGTTCCACGGCCCGGCGAACGCTCTCGAACACTTCGTCAGTCGGGACTGGTTTCACGCTTCCACTACGCACTTCGTCCCGACGACGAATCGCTTCCGCCGCCCATAGGCGGCGAACCTGACCGTCTTCGGCGGGATCCAAACTTTCAACCAGACGGTCAGCGAGCAAAGCGCGAGCCTCACTCGGCAGCGCGAGAGCCTGCTCCGCGATCTGCTCGGCGTTATTTGGCATGTCGGGAACGTAGGTGCTTCTGTGATCGGCTCAAGTTTTTGCTGCACCCCGTCATTTCAAATACTTCGTGAGCGGAGGATTCATCAGCTCGGCGATCGCGGGTTCATTCATGTTTTCCTTCGTGACGAACCCCACGCCGGTGTCGACCAAAGCCGTGACTTTCTCGCCGCGCAGGGCCGCCACCGCGGCCTTCACGCCCAGATAACCCATCGCGAGCGGATTTTGCACCACGAAGCCCGCGACGTCCCCGGCTTTCAAACCGGCGTTGAGCGTTTCGCCGGCGTCGAAGGCGACAAACTTCACCTTGCCTCCTGCCAGGCCGGCATCCCGCAGCGCGAGAAGCATGCCGGAAGCGGCCGACTCATTGGAGGCGAAGATGCCGTTCACCTCTTTGCCGAAGCGATTGAGCAGGTTCTCGGAAACGCGTTTTGCACTGTCCCGCGTGGCGCCGGCGTGCTGGTCGCTCGAAATCAATTTCAGATCGGGATAATCTTTCTTCAGCACCTCGAGGAAGCCCTCTTCCCGTTCCTCGGTGCTGGCGGAACCGACCTGGTAACGCAGCAGGATCACGTTGCCTTTTCCGCCGAGCAGCTTGCCGAGATTGCGGGCCGCGATGCGGCCACCTTCCCGGTTGTCGGTGGCAACGAAACTGACAGGGGCTTTCGATTCGAGGGCGGAGTCGACAATCACCACGGGGATCTTCGCCTTGACCGCGGTTTCGACCGGACCAACCAGCGCCGACTTGTCGAGCGGCGCGAGCACGATGGCATGCACCTTCCGGCCGATGAAATTCTCGACCACTTGGATTTGTTGTTCCCGGTCATCCTCGCGGAGAGGCCCTTTCCAAATCACGTCCACGAAAATGCCCTGCGCCTCCAGCTCCTGCTCTGCCTTGACCGCGCCCGCGTTGATGGATTTCCAGAACTCGTGCGTCGTCCCTTTCGGGATCACGGCGATCTGATAAGCCGCGGCGGCGGAAGATCCAGGAGCGGCCGACGACGTCGCAGCGGCGCCTCCCTCTTTTTTCGAGCAGGAAGCGAGCAGGGCGGTGACAGCAAAACCGAGGAGGAGTTTTTTCATGGGGAGGGAAATCCGAAATGAGCTGAAAAGCCCGGGGTCGAGCCACTGCGCATCACAGCGTCAGAAACGGAGAGACCAAAGATAAATGTTGAAGGTGGAAATGAGAAAAACCGGAAAAATTCGATGGGCCCGTGTCCACTTTTTCGTCCCCACGGAAATCCCGCGCTGGGATCCCGCCTGGATCGGGCCCCGCAAGCGAGGCTCGCCTTCGCGGCCCGAGGCTTTTCGCTCGCACGATGTTCTGGGCGAAGAAATTCATTTCCTTCTGGATTCTGCCCCTGCCCTTCACTCTGACGTTGCTGGTCGCCGGCCTGGTGTTGCTCTTGTTCACCCGTCGCGCCCGGCTCGGACGCGGTTTGGTGGTGAGCGCCAGCGTGCTCCTCCTGCTCTTCAGCAACAAAGTCGTGAGCACCTGGCTGGTGCGTCCACTCGAAGCGCGCTACCCTTCCGCCCCGGAGTTTTCGGCGGGAACTCCCCTGCCCGCCCAACTGGCCGTCTGCCGGTTCATCGTGGTGCTGGGCGGGGGCCACAGCGATGCCGCGGGTCTGTCCGCCACCCAGAGCCTTTCGCCCTCCGCGTTGGGCAGAACGGTGGAAGGTGTCCGGCTGATGCGGGCGCTGCCTCAGGCGAGACTCGTGGTCAGCGGACCCGGCGTGCACCAGAACGACAGCCATGCCTTGGTCCTCTCCCGCGCCGCGCAGTCGCTGGGAATCGATCCCGCGCGGATTTCACTGATCGACACCGCGCGCGACACCGAGGATGAAGCCGCGGCGGTGCGCGCCCTGAGTGGCGATCAGCCGGTCGCGCTCGTGACCTCGGCGTGGCACATGCCCCGGGCAGCCGCCCTGTTTCGCAAGGCCGGGGTGAACGTCCTGCCTTGTTCTGCGGATTTCACCGCGCGCGTGAATCACGATTTTCGCTGGAGCGATCTGACCTGGGACACCGCCTCGCTCGAACGCAGCACGTGGGCCGTGCGCGAGCGCGTCGGCTATTTGTGGGTTTGGCTGCGGGGAAAAGTTTAGCGCAAGATTTGTTTCGCAATCGTAACATCGACGGCTACTCAGGCGACCTATGTTGTCGCTCAAGAAACTCCTCGGCAAAGACGATAAGTTTTTCGACCTGTTGGAGGCCGGGGCCGAGGAGGCAAAATGCAGCGTGGAACTCTTCACCCGCTATCTGAGCACCATCGCCGCGGGCGGGTCGCCTTCGAATCTCGACGAGTTCATCCAGACCCGGCGGAAAGAGAAACGCATCCGCCAGCTCTTGATCGAGGAACTCAGCAAAACCTTTGTCACGCCGCTGGAACGCGAGGACATCGAGGAGCTTTCCTTCGCGCTCTACCGCATCCCCAAGACGGTGGAGAAAATCGTGGAGCGTCTGTCGATCTATCCGGGGCGTGTCCCGCATGCCGCGTTCCAGCGCCAGGCTGATCTCATGCAGCAGGCGGCCGAAGCGGTCGCGTTCATGGTGAAACAGCTGCGTGGCGGCACCACGATTGAGAAGATCCGCGAGGCGAATGACCGCCTGCAATTCGCCGAGGGCGAGGCGGACAAGGTCATGCTCAGCCTGCTGAAGGATCTCTATCACGGACCCTATGATGCGAAGGAGCTGATGATCCTGCAGGAACTTTACGAAATGGTGGAACAGGCGGTGGACCGCTGTCGGAATGCGGGCAACGTCGTCGTCCAGATTGTGCTCAAGCACTCGTGAGCCAGCCGATCGCCTCGCGCTGAGCCGGGTCCGAAACCCATGACGCTGTTCCTCCTCGTTTTGTTCGCGGCGCTCGCGTTCGAATACATCAACGGCTTTCACGACACCGCGAATGCGATTGCGACCGTCGTTTCGACCAAGGTCCTCACCGCGCGCCAGGCCATTATCCTGGCGGCGTTCTTCAACTTGATTGGCGCCTGGGCCGGCACGGCCGTCGCCAAGACGATCAGCGGCGGTCTCGTGGACACCGGTGCCGTCACGATGCTCACGGTCTTTTGCGCGCTCACGGGCGCAATCATCTGGAATTTGTTCACCTGGTGGCTGGGACTGCCTTCAAGCTCGAGCCATGCGCTCATCGGCGGCTTGTGCGGTGCCGCGCTCGCCACCGCCAGAGGTAACTGGCACGTCCTGATCTGGTCGGCCACCGACAAGAAAGGTGCCGCCGTCGGACTGTGGCCCAAGGTCGTCCTGCCCATGTTTGGCTCGCCCTTGGTGGGATTTGTCGGTGGCGCGGTTTTGATGTGGGTCCTGATGATCGTGCTGCGGAAAACCACCCCGCGCGTGGTCAATTTGATTTTCGGAAAGGCCCAGCTGGCGAGCGCCGCTTTCATGGCTTACGGCCACGGGTCGAACGACGCCCAAAAAACCATGGGCATCATCACCCTGGCGCTTTTCACCGGAACGAGTGCCGGAGTGTTTAATGATCTTCCGAGCTGGGCCGGATTTCTTCGGATCGGGGAATTCAAGGACATCCCGTACTGGGTGGTGGTGACTTGTGCACTCACCATGGCGGCCGGAACAGCGGCCGGTGGCTGGCGGATCATCCGCACGATGGGGCACAAAATGGTCAAGCTGCAGCCGGTCCACGGTTTCGCCGCCGAGACCACGGCGGCCCTGATCATCCACACCGCTTCATCCCTCGGCATACCGGTCTCCACCACCCACGTCATCTCCACGTCGATCATGGGCGTGGGCGCCACCAAACGGCTGAGCGCGGTAAAATGGGGCGTGGTCGAACGCATTCTCTGGGCCTGGGTGCTCACACTGCCGGTGACGGGGCTCCTTGGTTATGGTCTGTTCCGGGTGCTCCAGATCAGCGGCCTTTAACTCAAGCTGGGCGCATCTCAGTTTTCGTGAAGATTTTTTTGCCACAGAGAGCACAGAGCGCGGACACAGAGTTCACAGAGCCAAACATCGTGTTTTACTCTGTGGCCTCTGTGTCCGAGCCGTTTCGACAGGCTCAAGGCCCTGAGCATGCCGAAGGGCTCCGTGTCCTCTGTGGCTCATGCCTTGGTTGAATTTTGGTGTGAGTTTTTCGGGCTCACGCCCGAGTTTTCATCTGGTACTTGAATCTGCAGCGATGCGTGGCAAGGTTCCGCTGTCGCTCCGATCCGTCCCCTCGCTGGAGCGCCGTTCAGTTTTATGAATTCGCTCCATGTCCCGCTCGGTGGGCAGCTGTGCCGGCTGCTGGGACTTGTCGTCATCGCCAGCTGGGCCTCGCCGCTGGCGGCCCAGTCATTCGGAACGGGCGGCTCGGACATGGGTGCTCCGCCGATCTCGCGCCCTTGGGAACTGCCGATTTATTTTCCGCCAGTTCCACCGCTCCTGGGCGCTCCGGTTCCCCTGCCGGCACTCTCGCTTTCCCGCCGGTCGACCCCTGCTCCCGCAGCGCTCGCCGAATATGTGAACGAAATCTTCTACGCGCCGCTGAGCACCCGGATGCAGGAAAAGCAGTTCACAACCCGGCAGCGGGAGAAGCTCAAAACCTACCGCGCCGCCAAAGTGGCACTCCAAAACGAGCTGCGCACGCGCCTCGCCGAGTTGCAGGGGGTTGACCCTTCCACCCGCACGCAGCTCCTCGCCGAATTCAACCGTGGGCAAGCCCCGCGCCTCGCCCAGCTCGAAAAGATGGCGGAAGACCTCCGGCACGATCTGATCCACGGCGAATTTTTCCAGAGTAATGTCGACTGGAACGCCATCCGCGGCTGGCGGCTCGGTGACTCAAAGTTCAACGGGGCAAACGATGCCATGAACGCGCAATACCAGGTGATGCTTTCCGCG